>JASKKH010000018.1 GCA_030154265.1 Clostridia bacterium | reverse complement strand
ATAAAGGTTAAACACACAGCGGAAATTTTAGCAGAATAGGAACTAATTGACTTTTTTTGTTGAAAAATGATAATATAATATAATATACAGTAGATTTATAGGGTATCTTTAAATAAGGATTTATTTTTCAAAAAAGAACAAAAAAAGTATCAGTATAACTATAGTGGAGAATAATGTTGAAGAATAGGAGTTGGATTTATTGAAGGATTTGAAGCCAATCCGTACGAAAAAAATCTATGAAGAGATTGTATGCCAAATTAAACAGCTTATTAGCGAGGGCAAATTAAAACCTGGGGAACGTTTACCTTCTGAAAGGGAACTCGCGGAAAATTTAGGGGTAAGTCGCGCTTCTGTACGGGAGGCTTTAAGTGCTTTAAGGACGGTGGGAGTGTTAGAAATCCGTCCAGGGGAAGGAACGTTTGTCCAGAATATCCGTGATGAAGCTATTATAGAACCATTAGCTATGGCCTTGCTTTTAGACTCTCAAGCCGCTATGGAGATATTAGAAGTTCGCTTGGCTTTGGAGGGTCAGGCAGCTCATTTAGCTGCTGAGCGAGTTACTTCAGAGGATTTAAAAAAGATGGATGATTTATTAGTAGAAATGGAACAAAACCTGTATGAGGGTGTAACAGAAGATGTTGATTTAAACTTTCACCTGGCCATAGCCGAGGCGGCTAGAAATTCTGTTTTACTTCGCCTCATGCGTACAGTTTACGAGACTATGCGCCAGGTACTTAGAACTAGCCGCCAGCGACTCTATACAACTCCTGGAAATCCGGAGTTGTTGTTAAAACAACATAAACAAATACTAAAAGCCCTTGAAAAACATGATCCAGAGGCAGCCAGGGAAGCGATAATTAAACACTCACTCTTTGTTGAGAAGGTTTTAAGAGGGGAATAAGTATTGCCTATTAAAATAAAGTTACCGCAAGTCGGAGTTTTACAAGATAAAATTTAAATAAAGATTAGAATATATAGAAGTAGCATTAGCATATCCAGATAATAAATAAAAAAAATAAAACCCTTCTAAAAAGGGGTTTTATTTTAGCTTGGCGGAGCCGACGGGATTTGAACCCGCGATCTTCGGCGTGACAGGCCGACATGTTAAACCACTACACTACGGCTCCAAATATGGTGACCCGTGGGGGAATCGAACCCCCGTTACAAGCGTGAAAGGCTTGTGTCTTAACCTCTTGACCAACGGGCCACGACTTTTTTATTGGTGAGCCATGGTGGATTCGAACCACCGACACCCTGATTAAAAGTCAGGTGCTCTGCCAACTGAGCTAATGGCCCACAGGAGTATATTTTATAGAGCTTTAGGAATTTTGTCAAGGGGTTTATTTGCTAATAAATCGTAATTATTGACAAAAAGCAAAGCATGTGATGTCTCACCCTAATGCCATTATTTTGTAGTTATTGACTGGCTTAAGGTTCCATTGTATAATATAATGTGCAAAACGTTGAGGAAGGTAGCTAATATCAAAATCCTGATAAGTTTTCTAATAACGTGCGGAAGTAGCTCAGTGGTAGAGCATCGGCTTCCCAAGCCGAGGGTCGCGGGTTCGAATCCCGTTTTCCGCTCCAATAATATCAAGGGTTCCAGGCATCGGTCAGGTGCTGAGAACCCTTTTTTGGTGCCCGATTGGTGTCAATAGCACCGGCGCAGTAAGCCGTGTACAGGTTGCCCGGTGGATAAAGCACTTAAAACCGGACAACGTTTTTACTATCGACGTTTGTACTGTTTTTATCTATAATGTTTTCCTCTTTAGATAAAAACCAGCCCCCGAGGGCTATTGTAAGTAAAACTATCCAAAATGTAATTTTCCATGTGATCATTTCAGGGAAACCTTCGTGAATTATTCCTAATTCAGGATGAGCTAATGTATATACTGCTAATTTTATACCTACCCAACCAACAATTAAATAGGCAGCAGTTTCTAAACCGGGTTTCTGCTGTAATAGTCTAACAAAATATGTAGCAACAAAGCGTATAATCACCAGCCCTAAAAATCCACCTGATAAAACAACTAAAAACTTTCCACCGTCTAGTCCTCCTATTTGAGGTAGAGTGGTTTCTGGTAATGTTACCGCTAAAGCTACGGCAGCCAAGATAGAGTCCACCGCAAATGCGATATCAGCCAATTCAACTTTTAAAACTGTAAACCAAAACCCTGAACCATTTCCAGACCTACTTTCGGTATTATCATTTGAATCATTTTGATAAACGAATTTTTTAACCAGGTGATTGATTGTCATAAAAATTAAGTATGTTGCTCCAATGGCTTGCACCTGCCAAATACCTACTAAGTAAGAAATAGCAAATAAAGAACCAAACCGTAAGGCAAAAGCTCCGGCTAAACCATAAAATAAGGCTTTTTTGCGTTGTTCTTCCGGTAAATATTTAACCATTATTGCCATTACCAAAGCATTATCTGTTGCTAATATCCCTTCTAAACCAATTAAGACTATGAATACCCAACCGTATTCTAATAATAACTGATAGTCCAAACGATACCTCTCCCTTCTTTAATTTGATTTAACAGAAATAACCTAGAAAAAATAAAAAGACCTTCACCTAATATCGGTAAAGGTCTTGCTAACAACCGAAGTTGCTAATAAAGCCGGAGAAATTAATCTCGTACTGACGACTTTATTAAAAAGCTACTCCCCTTTACATTATTCATTTATTCCATTATAAGTAAAATCTCTCATTAAAGCAAGAGTAGATTCTGAAGAATAAAAAACATAATCGTTAATTTTATTTACCCTAAGAACATTGAGTTTTAACCGAAGGAATATGTATAGTTATATGAGGACATACGATAATGACAAATTCGATGAAAGTCGAAGACGCAAGGCGCGGGCCTAAGATTAAATTATTGTATGATTATGATTATGACTATGGTAGCCGGGTTGCCGAAAATGCTTAAAAATAACTGGTTATACTTAGCTATTTTTGGCAACTCCAAATAGAGAAAGAAGAGACCAAAACTATAGAAATAGAGGAAGAGACAGAGCAGTAAAGAAGTAGTTATGCCTGAGTTGCCATTGCATGTTAATGATTTAATAATTTAAGGTTCGGAGATTTGCCCGAGGCTTTTATTTTTGTTTAATTATGCCTTAAATACACGATAAAAATAGATTTTAGGAGGAAAACTTGACCAAATATAGAATTATGATACAGGGAGGCGATTGGCGACTAATGAAAATTCCTTTTATGGTTTGGTTGTTTCAAGGGTTACCTGAATCTATAGGTATTGCTACTCTTATGTATGCTGTTGCTGGCTATAATTTACGTTGGAATCTATATTGCCAATGGGCATGCTTTTTGGGGTTATTTTTTACTTAATTCGTTTATTACCCATATCCTTTGGGGTTAATACTATTTTAAATTTTTGGATTACAATAGTAATTTTTAAACTCTTTACTTCATGTAGTTTGGGAATAGCTGTAAGAAGTGCAATTGTAAAATTATTAACTGTGGTTATAGGAGAGACCGCTTTCGTTTGGGTTTTCAATTTATTCGGATTAAGCCTTGAGGAACTTTACAGTAGTAACTTAATGACTATTTTATCAGGTTGGCCTAATGTTATATTACTTTTTGCTGTGTCGTTGTTAGTTGTTAAGTTTAATCAAAGGAAATTTGAAGGGACTGGGCAGTCAATTGAGTATCAACAAATTAGCAGTTAACTGTGCCAGATATTTAACCATAAAGTTACAGAAATCTGACAGTTATCCCGAAGAAATTTTAGTGTATGGGTTGGAGTTAATTTTTATTGGGATTATAGGTTTTCTAGCTGTAATTGCAGGTGGCTTTTTAGTAGGGGCTCCGGCTGAGACAGTGGTTGCTTTGTTTGCGGCGAGTTTATTAAGGTTACCTGGTGGGGGAAAACATCTAAGCTCGCCTTTTAAATGTATTGTTTTTACCGTGTTAATTTTTAGTACTATGGGTTTTATATGTTTATTACTAAGCTTAAGCTTTCTTAATAAGGTTTATATTTTATATATAGTCATATCCAGTGGATTTTTCAGTTTATTGATAAGCATATTGTATACTCCGGTAATAAACCCAGAAAAACCGATAAAATCACCTGTTCTTAGACATAAGTTACACCTGATGGCCATCTTTGTTTCCATAATTGTTCCTTTAATCTTACTCTTTATGTTAAGACGATGGCCTTCCCTTTCTTTTTCGGGGGCTGTTGGACTGACCTGGCAGAGTCTAATGATTTTATTAGCCAGGATAATTAATTTGAGGGAGGTGAAAACATGTTCAAGCGCTTAAGCACAATGGTATTAGCTTCTGCAGCTTTTCTTATTACTTTTATTGCTTCTATAAATGCTGCATCAGCCTGTTACTATATGCATTATGAACCAGAAGTACCAAAGAGCTTAAGGAAATAATAAATAAAGGTTAGAGAGGTGACATGCCTCTCTATATTTTATGGGGTATAAATCATGAAGTGGGAAAAAGAACGGAACAAAAAAGTTAGCGAGTATATATTAATTTTCCATTTAACAGCTTTAACCTTAGTAGTTATGGCTTTATTTGGTATTTTTAAAGTTCCTTTTATTTATAATAAGGTAATGGATAATTACCTGGCGATAAATGTAATAATTTTTTCTAGTTTTGCTTTATGTGGGATAGCTTATACAAGAAGAGATAATTTATCATCTATGACCTTAAAAGAAAACCCAGGGATTAGTGGTTTAATTGTAACTTTTATTGTATTTGCTTTAACGGTGTCTATCGTTGTTTTTGCAGAATTAAACGGCAGGTCTTTAAAGATACTTTATTTAATACCAGTAATTTATGCTTCTGTAAATCATGGAAAGAAATATGGAATAATATATTGTTGTTTCTGTAGCGTTGCAATTTTTGCCTGGAATTTATTGTACGATTCCTGGGAAGGACCATCTAAAACCTTCGAAGTGGATTTAATTTTAACCATGATAATATTTATGACAGCCTGGTTAGTTGGAGGGTTTATAGATATTGAAAGAGTAACCCTAAAAAAGCTTGAAGAATTAGCAAATAAAGATGAACTTACCGGACTATGGAATAAGCGATACTTTTATCATGTTTTAAATAAGGCTTTTGATAAGGCGGAGGAACAGAAAAAAGAATTGTCACTTATTATTGCAGATATAGATAATTTTAAAATTTATAACGATACATTAGGTCATATTAAAGGTGATGAAGTTTTAAAGATTGCAGGTGAAATAATAAAAAAAGTGATACCAAAAGAGGTCACTGCTGCACGTTATGGGGGCGAAGAGTTTGCTATTATTTTACCAGGATATAATAGCCAACAAGCATTAGAAGTTGCAGAAAAAATACGTAAAAATATAGAGAGTTATTCTTTTGATGGAAAAGAGTACTTGCCTGGAAAAAAGCTGACTTTATCTATAGGTATTGCAACATATCCATTTCATGCTAAGACATTAAAAGAATTAATTGTACGGACAGATGACGCTCTTTTTTCTGCTAAGTCGGTTACTAAGAATAGATCTAAGATTTACTACTCTGTATTTGATGAAATATGTGCTTCTTTTAAATTTAGTGACAGGGACTTAGCTAATATGTTAAAAACACTTCTTAGTGTCATTCATGCAAAGGACCGGTATACAAGGGGACATTCCGAACGTGTTACAGAGTATACTCGTATTTTTGGACAATATCTTAATTTACCTAAAAAAGAGCAGGAAATACTTGAGATAGGGGCATTTTTACACGACATTGGTAAGATTGAAATACAACGTGAGATTTTGAATAAAACCTCACCCTTAAAAGATGAGGAATATATATATACTATCAGACAACACCCTATATGGGGAGCTGAAATAATTGAACAGGTGGCGGTACTATCAGATTGTTCACCTGTAGTTCTTTACCACCATGAAAATTTTGATGGTTCAGGGTACCCCTATGGATTAAAAGGAAATCAAATACCGTATAGCGCCAGGATCCTGCGCATTATAGATAGTTTTGATGCTATGATGTCTAATCGGCCATACCGTAATGCTCTGAGTTATGAAGAATGTTTAAAAGAACTACAACTTGGGGCGGGAACTTTTTACGACCCGGAACTTATTGAGGCTTTTATGAATGTAGTTGATTCCATTTATTATTTACATAGAGGGGAAGCAACTAAGGATATTGATGTTGAAGCAAGTTAGCCTTACCAGGCTTAATATAAAGTGATACCTACTCCAGGCTTTGCTTCTAAGCCTATATTTTCTTCAAAAAACAACAGAAATTACTGTTTAAATATCCCCTTGTAGGAAATAGTTGTCTGGTTTAACCAAGTAATTAAGGGCATATGTTTTACAGGGGGAGAGGGGATTATGGTTAAAATACTGTTTATTTCTTGGAGACGTATTCAAAGTTTAATCTGGGGTGTTGTGCTGGCAGCTTTATCCCTTGCGGGAATTTGGGGTTGGAGCTACTATCAAGCCATAAAAGAGGAACAGTCTATTAAGGCTCTATCCTGGGTAGTAGCCAATCATATTGTAGCTGTTGACCCTGGTCATGGTGGTATAGATGATGGAGCAATGGGGCCAGGAGGTACTCCCGAACAAAAAGTTAATTTAGACATTAGTAAATATCTTGCTACATATTTAAGTCAAGGTGGAGCCAGAGTTTTTTTAACTCGCCAGGATGCTAATGTATATGAAGGTAAGTCAGGTGATGACCTGGTTGAAAGGGTTAAACTTTCTAAAAGAGTCGGTGCTGACTTATTTATTTCTATACATTGTAATGCCTTTGATAATCGTGAGAGTGGTTGCCAGGTTTTTTACAGTCCTGGCTCAACTGAGGGTAAAAAGTTAGCGGAAGCAATCCAGGCTTCAGTTAAAAACAAATTAAAAAATACCGATAGAATTGCTATGGGGATTGATGCTTATGTTCTCCGGACTCAAGATATACCAGCGGTTATTGTTGAAGTTGGTTTTATATCCAATCCCAAGGAAGAAAAACTTTTAGCTGATCCTCTGTACCAAAGGCAAATGGCTTTTGCCATTTACTCAGGTATTATTGATTATCTTACAGCCAATACATAAAGAAAGGGCTGTTATTTTTTATTATGATACTGAAAGTGCTAATTAATCTAAGACAAATTGGTAAGAATGGTATAAGTATATAAAGAATATATGTAGGTCTAAATTTAAGGGGGAGATAGGATGGGATGGATAACGGATGTTGCCTTAATGCCCCACCCACCAATTATGGTGCCAGAAGTAGGGCGTGGGGAAATAAATAAAATTGCGGCTACGATAACAGCATCTAAGGAGCTGGCGTCTGAATTAGCGGCTCATCATCCTGATGCTGTCATTATTATATCTCCTCATGGGCCTGTTTTTCGTGACGCTGTTGGTTTATGGGGTGTACCAAAACTAAAAGGAGACTTAGGGACTTTCGGTGCAGGGGAAGTTAACTTTACATATGACTTGAATTTAGATTTAACTCGTGATATTGCATCTGAGCTTAAAAAAGATGGGGTGCCGGTTGCTTGGCTTGATGAGAAAACATGCAGGCAATACGGTTTAACGCCAGAAATAGACCATGGAATGATGGTACCTCTTTATTATCTTCGACAGGCAGGTTTAGAGACTCCCTTGGTTGCCTTAGGCATGGCCCTCCTGAATCGAAAAAAACTATATTCATGCGGTGTTGCTATAGCCAGGGCTATTAAAAAAAGTCCTTTTAAGGTTTTAGTTATAGCCAGTGGCGATATGTCTCATCGACTTACACCAGAGGCACCGGCAGGATATACGCCCGAGGGGGAGGTTTTTGATAAAAAGATAGAGGAATTACTTAAAGCCTTGGATGTTGAGGGAATAATAGATATTCCGGAAGAACTTGCCCATAAAGCCGGGGAATGTGGACTGCGTTCTTTAATAATGGCTTTAGGGACCTTGGATGGCCATGAAATCCAGGGGGAAGTTCTATCTTACGAGGGCCCTTTTGGGGTGGGTTATTTAGTTGCTCATTTAAAACCCGGTAGAGAAGTAGCGGGACATAGTCTTATGCCTAAGTTTGACAAAGAGTCAGGTGTTTCACTGCCGGTTAAATTGGCTCGTCAGAGTTTGGAATATTACTTAAGGACAGGTGAGGTGTTACCTGTTCCTGACCCCTTGCCGCCTGAATTAAGTGACCAAGGGGGAGCCTTTGTATCCATAAAAAAACATGGAAACTTACGAGGATGTATTGGTACTACCGGTCCTACAAGGTCTAATCTTGCCGAGGAAATTATATATAATGCCTTAGCGGCTGGATTAGAAGATCCGCGTTTTCCGCCAATTTCCATAGATGAGTTGCCTGAATTAGATTTTTCAGTTGATATTTTGGGAGAACCGGAGCCGGCTACCTTAGCAGATTTGGATCCTAAGGTCTATGGTGTTATTGTTAGCCATGGGCATAGGAGAGGGTTGCTTTTACCTGATCTGGAAGGAGTAGAAACAGTTGAGGAGCAGGTAGCAATTGCCCTTCAAAAGGCTGGCATTGGTCATAATGAGCCTTTTAAAGTGGAAAGGTTTAAAGTAAAACGCTATCATTAAATCCAGTGCTATAGAATGGAGTATATTAGCAATGACTGAAGCCAAGTATTATGTAAAGTTAGAGGATGGTAAAGTAAAATGTAGTCTTTGTCCCCATAATTGTATTATTGGCCCCGGGAACCGGGGTGTTTGCCGGGTACGCGAAAATCGAGAAGGTGACTTAATTACTCTTAACTTTGGCAGGTGTTCTTCTCTAGCCCTTGATCCTATTGAAAAAAAGCCACTTTATCATTTTTACCCCGGCAGTAATGTTTTATCGACGGGTACTTACGGGTGTAATTTTAGCTGTCAGTTTTGCCAAAATTGGCAGATAGCTCAAACTGAACCTCAAACGGTAACAATTACTCCCGAGGATCTTGTCAATAAAGCCAAAGAATTAAATAGTCTAGGAATTGCTTACACTTATTCAGAACCTCTTGTTTGGTTTGAATTTGTTTTGGCTACAGCTAAGCTGGCCAGGGAGGCTGGCCTAAAGAATATTATGGTAACTAATGGGTTTATTGAGCCGGAACCGTTAGCAGAATTACTACAATTGATTGATGCCTGGAATGTAGACATAAAAGGGTTTAACCAGGATTTCTACCGTAAGGTTGTTCGTGGGGATTATCAGCCTGTTCTTAGAACCTCAGCAGCAGTAGCAAAATCAGGGGGCCATATAGAGATTACGACCCTAATAGTCCCTGAATTAAATGATAATATAGATGAATTGACAACTCTGGTTCGTTGGGTAAGGGATAATTTGGGGATAGATACACCCATTCATTTTTCCCGTTATTTTCCCAGGTATCGTTTAAAATTATCCCCTACTCCTTTGACTACTATGGAGCGCGTGTGGGAAAAGGCTCGCCAATATCTGCATTATGTTTACTTGGGCAATGTACCTGGGATAGAAGCCAATAATACCTATTGTCCATTCTGTGATAATTTAGTAATCAGGCGTATGAGCTATAATATTGTTATAGAAGGATTAATAGGGAGAAAGTGCAGCAATTGTGGTGAAGAATTAGCTATAGTTACAAAAGAATGAAGTAAAAGGAGGCAGTCCAGTACTTATGCCGGACCTGGAAAAAGCCTGTCGTTTGGCTTTAACAGAATGTATGAATGTAACTGAGGAAGATAGTGTTCTTGTTGTAACGGATACAGACTCTCAATCTATTGGGGAAGCCTTTTATCAGGCTGCCAGAAAACTTAAATCTGAGGCAGCAATGATATCCATGTTACCAAGGTCTAATAGTGGGGAAGAGCCACCTGATATGGTAGCTGCTGCCATGACTAAGGCTAAAGTTGTTATTTTAATTACCAGTAAATCTTTATCTCATACCCGTGCCCGTTGGGCCTCTAATGAGAAAGGGGCACGAATTGCTTCTCTGCCTGGGGCTACAAGTGATATGTTAGAGCGAACTCTTGCCGTTAATTATAAAGCAATGGCCAAAGATTGTGACAAATATATAGATATACTAAATCGTGGGAAAAAGGTGCATTTAACAACACCTGCAGGGACGGATTTAACCTTTAGTATTGATGGAAGAGAAGGTCAACCTGACACTGGAATTTACCATCGGCCAGGGGAATTTGGCAATCTTCCGGCTGGTGAAGCTTACGTAGCTCCCGTAGAAGGTACTGCTAATGGGATGTTGGTAATAGATGGGTCTATGGCCGGAATAGGGGCATTAAAGGAACCTTTACGTATTAAAGTAGAAGCTGGTAAAGCTGTTCAAGTAGATGGTGGTGAAGAGGCTAAGATCCTAAATGAAATTTTAAACCGTTATGGTACTGAAAGTCGTAATATTGCTGAATTAGGAATCGGTCTAAATCCTAAAGCAAAACTGACCGGTAACACATTAGAAGATGAAAAAGTGTTAGGAACTGTTCATGTTGCCCTTGGTGATAACAGTACTATTGGAGGTAAGGTAGAAGCCCCAAGTCATTTAGATGGTATTTTATTAAACCCTAAGCTTGTTATCGATGGAGAAAGCATAATATAGTTTAGGGAATGCGATGGTGATAAGCACTGGATAGGTTACTGGGTAAGTGTTCCAATGTATTTAATTCAGTTCCATGATTTTTTGTTCTTAATTGGTGCCGGTAAGGGCAAGTAGCAGGATGGTACTGATCCGATTGCCCGCTAAGTTCACACATACCTTGTTTTATGTAGGGACAATTTTTATTGTTGCAGGTATAGTTTAAAAACATTGGTGTTACCTCCTTAATCCTTTCGTTTTATTATCCCCTTTAGTATTATCGATTAAACTTTTTTTGGTATGGGGAGTATGACCGATGAATGAAATTCAGGAAAAGATTATTAATACAATTGAAAATTTAAAAGAAGACATTTTTCAAGTAGCAGATTCCATCTGGGAGCATCCGGAAGTAGGAAATGAAGAATTTTTTGCTGTTGATCTTTTGACAGGCATTTTGAGGGATAAAGGCTTTGAAATAACCAGGTCTCTTTGTGATTTACCAACAGCCTTTAAAGCTGAATTTCCAAACGGCGACGTACCTAGAGTGGCTTTGTTAGCTGAGTATGATGCACTACCGGAACTTGGTCATGCTTGTGGTCATAATTTAATCGCTGCGGCCAGTTTTGGGGCAGCCGTGGCGCTGGCTGCTATTAAAGAAATTGAAGGTAGTATTCTTGTAATAGGGACTCCGGCCGAAGAAACTAAAGGGGCTAAGGTGTTATTAGCTAATCAAGGTGTTTTTGATGACGTTGATGTTGCAATGATGTTTCATCCCAGTGATACTAACATAGTTGAAATACATTCATTAGCGATGGATGCATTAGAATTTGTTTTCGAAGGGAAGGCTTCCCATGCTTCTTCCAGTCCGGAGGAAGGTATTAACGCTTTAGATGCTGTTATCCAATTCTTTAACAATATAAACAGCTTGCGGCTTTACTTAAAGGACGAAGCTAATATTAACGGGATTATTACAGAAGGAGGTATAACTCCGAATGTTACGCCAGAACGGGCTGTAGCTCGCTTGTATGTAAGGGCTCGTAATCGCAGGAAACTAGATCTTGTGGTGAAGCGGGTTGAAAATTGTGCTTCGGCAGCGGCCTTATTAACAGGGGCACATTTTTGGTACAGAAAATATGAACCGTCCTATGAAGCCATGAAGGTTAGTCGAACTTTAGCTGCAGTATGGAAAAACAATATTTCAATGTTAGGTGTAAATAATATTAAATCAGTTTGCTATAGCCGAGGTTCATTAGATATGGGCAATATTAGTCGGGTAGTACCAGCTATTCATCCTTACTTGGCTATTAACAGTAAAAAAATAGCTCCCCATACCAGGGATTTTGCTCAAGCAGTGAAGAGTAAGGCTGGGCGAGAAACACTAATTATAGCAACCAAGGCTTTGGCCTTAACTGCAGCAGATGTTATGCTGGATAATAATTTATTAAAATTAATTAAGAAGGAATTTAAAGACTAATAAATGGGTCGTTAGCCCCACTTAATCCCGTACCACTTTTGTAGTGATACGGGATACTTTTTTATCTATGGTTATACATACCTGCTGTCTTAGTGCATAAAAATTTAATGACAGGAGGGTTGGACATGGGTAACAAAAGGTATTGGCTTAGGGCTATAATTATTTTAATTTTAGCTGGGTTCGTCTTTTATAACCGTACTTCAGGTAGTCATCCTAGTACTTATGAGGCACGGGCAATGGCCGTGATGAGCCAGGAAGTCCAAAAGCAAGATGTAAAAAAGGGTGAGGAAATTTTAAAGGATCTTGCTTGTGGTAGAGGGGCAGGGATTTACCATTTTCAGGCGGAGGGAGATCTAACTCCTAATGCGGGAATAGAAAAGATTATTGGGGTAACTATATCTAAAGACCGAGGTTTAGTAGGTATTTTTAGCAATAATCAAGACCAGCCGGTTATGCTTACCTATATAAATACTCTACCGATACAAGAGGTTAAAGTAATACGACTGGAAAATGGTCATAATGCAGTGTTGGTTCGGGAGCTATTAGATGAGCGTTTTGGGGCGTATTTTTTAAGTAGTTTCTATGTTCTGTATACCTGGGAGGGACATGGGTTAAAGGAAGTGTGGCGTAAGGTTGTCGGTAATGAAGAACGGTGGAACAAAAAATGGTTTAATCAGGGTAAAGGGTGGCAAGGGGTAACTGAAAAAGTAGCAACTGATTTTTCGCATAAAGATGGAAAACTGCTCATAAAGACCATCAGTAACCAAACTCTTTGGGCTTCAGAGGATGTTAACAGTTCTCGAAAAAATGTACGGAGCCGGACAGTAACACATACTTATTGTTGGAACCCGGCATGGGGAGCGATGGTTATGGCCGAAGGCCGGGTTAGTAAGAACACGAGCTTAAAAATACGACAGGGGAATAAATATATAGATAAACAAAAATTAAAAGCCGGGGAAAAAGTTGCGATACTCGAGGAGGAAGATCTTTTATCCTGGCTAAAACCGGGGGAACCGGCTTATTGGCGGGTTAAAACAAAAAATGGTCAGGTGGGATATATCTTAAAGTCAGAAATTGATTATTTACCATAGTCTGTATAGTTCATTTTAGTTCTCGTGTCTAACAGCCTAAAATCAGGCTGTTTTTTTTAACTATTAATCAGTTTATGTTAAAATAAATTAAAATTTTTCCCAACCTATTGCATACTTATGCATTAAAGTCGTATAATTATAAACACATTTACAAGGAGGTTCCTTTGGTTGACTAAAGTTGGTATTATTGGGGCTACTGGATATACTGGGGCTGAGTTAGTACGCCTTTTAAGCAGACATCCAGAAGCAGAACTTGTAGCCCTTACATCACGTAGTTATGCTGGCGAGCATATGGCGGAAGTTTACCCGAGTCTAACGGGATTTACGGATATTGCCTGCGAAGATTTAAATGTTGAAGAAGTCCTGGAGAGGGTAGAAGTGGTCTTTATAGCTTTGCCTCATGGCCATTCTGTATCGGTAGCCAGTAAGGCCTTGGAAAAGGGTGTCCGCGTTATCGATTTGGGAGCCGATTTGCGTTTTAGGAAAGCCCAAACTTATGAAGAATGGTATAAGGTAAAACATGATAATCATGAACTTGCAGCAAATGCTGTTTATGGTTTGCCTGAAATTTACCGTGAGGAAATTTGTAAGGCTGAGGTGGTAGCTAATCCAGGTTGCTATCCTACCAGTATTATTTTGGGTTTAGCACCTTTATTAAAGAAGGGTTATTTAGATCCCAAATCCATTATAATTGATGCCAAATCAGGGGTTTCTGGTGCTGGTCGGGGAGCAAAAGTTACCAGTCTGTTTGTAGAGTGTAATGAAAATATTAATCCATATGGTGTAGCCAGTCATAGACATACACCCGAAATTGAACAAGAATTAACCAATCTTTCTGGCGAAAATATAAATATATTATTCACTCCTCATTTGTTACCCATCAGCCGGGGAATTTTAAGCACAATGTATGCTAACTTGGCCAAAACGGTAACCGAAGAAGAACTCAGGCAGGTTTATCAGGAATTCTATAGTGAATCCCCGTTTGTTCATTTGTTACCACAGGGTAAATGGCCCCATACGCGATGGGTTTATGGTAGTAATAATTGTTACATAAATCTCACGGTTGACGAACGTACTAATCGTGTGGTGGTAGCTAGTGTCATTGATAACCTGACTAAGGGGGCTTCGGGCCAGGCAATTCAAAATTTCAACCTGATGTTTGGTTATCCGGAAACAACAGCTCTCGATTTTGCAGGATTATGTCCTTAGGAAGGTAAGGAGTATAACTATTGTGGAGGATTTAGGTATGAATCAAGATATCCAAGTAGTTGATGGTTCAATAACAGCTCCAAAAGGTTTTTTGTGTTCTGGGATTGAAGCAGGTTTAAAAAAAGAAAAGAAAGATATGGCTTTGATTGTTAGTGAGGTACCAGCAAGAGCTGCGGCTATATATACTAAAAATAAAGTTAAAGCAGCTCCCCTGGTGGTTACACAGGAACATCTTAAAAAGGGAATAGTTCGAGCTGTGGTAGTTAATAGCGGTAATGCCAATGCTTGTACAGGTTCACGTGGTTATCAGGACGCAAAGGAAATGGCAGTTATAACAGCTAAACATTTAAATTGTGAACCTGAACAAGTGATTGTGGCTTCTACTGGTGTTATAGGGGTCCCCCTACCCATGGATAAAATAGCCCATGGCATCGAAAAAGCAGCAAATCAATTATCGGCAACTGGTGGTAATGATGCAGCCAAAGCCATTTTGACTACCGATACCAGAGAAAAAGAAATTGCAGTTAAGCTTCCGTTGGGGGGAACAACGGTAACAATAGGGGGAATAGCTAAAGGTTCTGGTATGATTCATCCCAATATGGGAACGATGCTTTGCTTTTTAACTACTGATGTAGGGATGGAACAGGAGAAATTACAGCAGATTTTGCGGGCTGTAGCAGATAGAACCTTTAACATGGTAACAGTAGACGGTGATACCAGTACAAATGATATGGTTGCTATTTTAGCTAATGGTTGTGCAAATAATACCCCATTAACAGTAGAGGAATATAAGGCTTTTGAGGAAGCATTGGAATATGTTTGTTGTTACCTGGCTCGTCTTATTGCCAGGGATGGTGAGGGTGCGACTAAACTTATTACTGTTAGGGCTTGCCGGGCAGCCAGTGAGGCTGATGCAAAAAAACTAGCTCGGTCAGTGGCTGCTTCCAGTTTAGTGAAGAGTGCTGTTTTTGGTGCTGATGCAAATTGGGGTCGTATTATTTGTGCTGCCGGTTATTCGGGGGCAGATTTCGATCCGACTAAAATTGATATTTACTTAGAAAGTGCAGCGGGTTCAGAACAAATGGCTGCCAACGGAGAGCCTTTGCCTTTTAATGAAGATAAAGCGGCTATGATACTTAAAGAAGAAGAAATTATAATTACCCTGGATTTAAAACAAGGAACAGCTGGTGCTACTGCATGGGGCTGTGATTTGACTTATGACTATGTAAAGATTAACGCCTCTTACCGGACTTAAATAGGAGGTGGCTGTAAAATTGGTTTTATCCCCTCTTGAAAAAACAGGTATTTTAATTGAAGCCTTGCCATATATTCGTAAGTTTTACGGGAAAACAGTGGTTATTAAATATGGCGGTAATGCCATGGTTAACTGTGAATTAAAGAAAGCAGTTATGCAAGATGCTGTACTTATGCGTTTGGTTGGAATGAATCCTGTGATTGTCCATGGTGGCGGGCCGGAAATTACAGGCATGTTAAAACGTTTGGGTAAACAGTCGGAATTTGTGCAGGGCCAAAGAGTTACTGATGCCGAAACCATGGAAATTGTAGAGATGGTATTGGTCGGTAAAGTGAATAAAGAAATTGTTGCTAATATTCATTGTTTTGGAGGTAAGGCTATCGGTCTTTGTGGCAAGGATGGCCATTTAATAGAAGCAAAGAAGCAATTAATCCATATGGAGAAATCGAATGGTGAAGAAATAGATGTGGACTTAGGGTATGTTGGTCAGGTTGAAAGGATTAACCCTGGTATCATCGAAACAGTCATATCTCAAGGGTACATTCCTGTTGTGGCTCCTATTGGGGTGGGACCTAATGGCGAAAGCTACAATATTAATGCTGATTTAGTAGCAGGAGAACTGGCTGTAGCCCTGAAAGCGGATAAACTTGTATTACTTACTGATGTTGAGGGTATTTTGGCTGATCGTAATGATAAAACCTCTCTGATATCTTCTTTGGAAATTAGTCGGGTACCAGAACTTATTAAACAAGGTGTAATAGCCGGGGGAATGATTCCCAAGGTTAACTGTTGTATCCGTGCTCTTACTGGTGGTGTTAGTAAAACTCATATTATTGATGGGCGTATACCCCATTCAATTTTATTAGAAATATTCACTGATACCGGAGTGGGGACGATGGTTGTTAAAGACAACTAAACGGGGTTGAGGAGTTACTGTGGAGGTGGTAGGGAATGGATAATGCAACAATTGTAACCCAAGGGGAAAAATACGTAATGAAAACCTATGGGCGCTACCCTTTTGCACTTGTAGAAGGAACAGGTACTAAAGTGGTAGACGCTGATGGTAATGAATATTTAGACTTTGTTGGCGGTCTGGCAGTAAATTCTTTAGGTCATTGTCACCCTAAAGTAGTAGAAGCCATTCGTCAGCAAGCCAGTAAACTAATTCATTGTTCTAATCTTTACTGGATTGAGCCTCAGGTAGAGTTAGCCAAACTATTAGTAGAGAACTCTGATTTAGATAAAGTGTTTTTTTGTAATAGTGGCGCTGAGGCTAATGAAGCAGCAATAAAGTTGGCCCGTAAGTATGCCAAGGAATACCGAAGTCCGGAAAGTTATGAGATTATTACTATGCGCCGGTCTTTTCATGGGCGTACAATGGCTACTTTGACAGCCACCGGGCAGAAGAAGTTCCACCAGGGTTTTGCACCTTTACCCATGGGTTTTAAATATGTTCCTTTTAATGATTTGTCCAGCCTCAGGGCAGCAGTAGGTAGTAAAACTTGTGCTGTTATGATGGAACCCGTTCAAGGCGAAGGAGGGGTTTATGAGGCCAGCAAGGATTACCTTAAGGCTGTCCGAGATCTTTGTAATGAAGAAGGACTTTTACTTATATTCGACGAAGTCCAATGTGGCCTGGGGCGGACTGGTAGTTTATTTGCCTATCAGTATTATGAGGTTGAGCCAGATATTTTGACCTTGGCTAAAGCCCTGGCAGGAGGGGTACCAGTAGGGGCTATGTTGGCTAGAGAACAGGTAGCAAAGGCTTTTGTTCCAGGTGATCATGCTTCTACTTTTGGTGGTAATCCTCTAGCTATGGCAGCTGGTGTAGCGGCTTTTAAAACAATTCTTGAAGAGGGTTTAGTAGAGAAGGTTCAATCACTGGGTGGCTATTTATATCAAGAGTTAGAAAAACTTGCTGGAGAATTTAAACAGTTAAAGGAAATACGTGGCCGTGGATTTTTATTAGGAATTGAAGTTGATGGCCCGGCAGATGCTATAGTGGCTGCTTGTCAAAAGCGGGGTTTATTAATTAATTCTCTTCATGGCCATGTTTTGCGTTTATTACCACCGTTAACAGTAAGCAAAGATGAAATCGACCAGGCTTTAAAAGTTTTAAAGGATGCATTACAGGAAGTATTAGGGTAAAAAGACTATTAGGATAAAAATACAGATAGCTTCGGGTTGTTTAAGGGCTGAAAGGAGACTTAAAAGTGACTGACATGACAACAACCTTAAAAGGCCGTGATTTTCTATCACTTAAGGATTTTAGTAGCGAGGAGATATTATATTTAATAGACTTAGCAGATGAGCTTAAGGCTAAAGTTAAAAAGGGAGAACCTCATCCTTTATTAGCAGGTAAGAGCTTAGGGATGATTTTTACTAAGAGATCGACTCGTACCAGGGTATCTTTTGAAGTTGGTATCTACCAATTAGGGGGGTTACCTCTTTTCCTAACAAACGATGACTTACAGTTAGGGCGGGGTGAAACCATTGCTGATACGGCACGAGTTTTATCACGCTATCTAAACGGGATTATGATTAGAACTTATTCTCATCAGGATGTAGAAGAATTAGCCGCCAATGCTACTATTCCTGTTATTAATGGTTTAACAGACCTTCTCCATCCTACTCAAGTTGTGGCGGACTTAATGACTATTCGTGAGAGGAAGGGCATTTTAAAGGGATTAAACCTTACTTATGTAGGTGATGGTAATAATGTTGCCCATTCTCTCATGTACGGAGGGGCCAAATTGGGACTCAATGTAACCATTGCTTGTCCAAAAGGTTATGAACCGATGCCTGAGATATTAAAAGAAGCTAAACAGATAGCTAAGGATAATGATTGTCAGATTTTAGTTACTGATGATGTCAAAGAGGCAGCTAAAGGAGCAGATGTACTCTATACCGATGTTTGGGCAAGCATGGGACAAGAAGCTGAAGCTGAAAAACGACGTAAGGTTTTTAAGGATTATCAGATTAACAGCGATTTGTTAAAACTGGCAAAGAAAGATGCCATAGTTCTCCACTGTTTACCGGCTCACCGTGGCGAAGAAATTACCGATGAAGTAATAGATGGACCCCAATCAGCTGTTTTTGACGAAGCCGAAAATCGTCTGCATGCACATAAAGCCATTATGGCGGCATTAATGTAATTCATGATGTTAATTAATATATTCTTAAATATTATTTTTATTTTGGCCTGAAAGGAGCCTGAGACAAATGGCAGAAAAAGTAGTTCTTGCGTATTCCGGTGGTCTGGATACTTCTATTATTATTCCTTGGCTTAAAGAAAACTATGGTTATGAGGTTATTGCTGTAGCTGTTGATCTTGGTCAGGGGGAAGAATTAGCTCCTGTAGAGGAAAAGGCAATTAAAAGTGGAGCCAGTAAAGTTTATATAGTTGATGCCAAGAAAGAGTTCGTTGAAGAATACATCTGGCCTACCCTTAAAGCTGGTGCTGTTTATGAGGGTAAATACCTTTTAGGTACTTCCTTTGCCCGGCCTCTTATAGCTAAGTGTTTAGTGGATATAGCCAATAAAGAAGGGGCAACAGCAATTGCTCATGGTGCTACCGGTAAAGGTAATGATCAGGTACGTTTTGAATTAGCAATAAAAGCATTAAACCCGAAATTAAAGATTGTTGCACCATGGCGTTTATGGGATATTCGTTCCCGCGAGGAAGCCATTGATTATGCAAATGAGAGAGGTATTCCCGTACCGGTAAGTAAGGAACGGCCTTATAGTATGGATCGTAACCTATGGCATTTAAGCCACGAAGGGGCCGATTTAGAAGACCCCTGGAACGAACCCCAGGATGATCTTTATTTAATAATTACGCCACCGGAAAAGGCACCAGATAAGGCTACATATGTAACAATTGATTTTGAAAAAGGGATACCAGTAGCTGTTGATGGTAAAAAGTTGGATTCTGTAGCTTTGGTAGAGAAACTAAATAAATTGGGTGCGGCCAATGGAATAGGTATTGATGATATTGTCGAAAACCGTTTGGTGGGTATGAAGTCACGGGGCGTTTATGAGACACCAGGAGGTACTATCCTTTACAAGGCTCATCAGGAATTAGAGTATTTAACTTTAGACCGCATGACAATGCACTTCAAAGAACAGGTTGCAGCTAAATATGCAGAACTTGTTTATGATGGCAATTGGTTCTCTCAATTGAAGAAGGCTTTGGATGCTTTTGTGGACAGTACTCAGGAAACAGTTACTGGTACAGTAAGATTAAAACTATATAAAGGTAACTGTACTCCGGCAGGTGCCAAATCACCATATTCTATCTACAGTGAGGATGTAGTGACCTTTGGTGCTGGTGGTGATTATGACCATAAGGATGCAGGTGGATTTATTAACCTTTTTGGTCTACCTCTAAAAGTGAGAGCCCTAATGGAAGAGAGAACTGGGTTAAAGAAGTAACCAGGAGCTATAACAATATATAAAGAAAATAGGGTAGGTTCCCTTATGGCTACGAAGGCAAAAAGGGATCTACCCTTATATAATACAAATTAGTTTTTTGCGGAGGAAATAGCTATGAAACTTTGGGGTGGGCGTTTTACCAAGACAACTGATAGACTGGTAGAAGATTTTCATTCTTCTATAAGTTTTGATCAACGCCTTTATAAACAGGATATAGAGGGTTCTATAGCCCATGCCAGGATGTTGACAGCGGTAGGGCTTTTAACTCCTGAAGAAGGAGAAAAGATTGTTGAAGGATTAAAATCTATCCGGAAAGATATTGATGCCGGACAGGTAACTTTCGATATAGGCGCAGAAGATATTCATATGAATGTTGAAAAACTTTTAACAGAGCGTATTGGGGATGTGGGGAAAAAGTTACATACCGGTCGCAGCCGAAACGACCAGGTTACTCTTGATTTGCGCCTGTATTTGAAAGATGAAATTAATAGTATTAAAGATCTTCTTACGGGTTTACAGAGAGTATTAGTAGATATTGCTAGCGAACACATAGATACTATTTTGCCCGGTTATACCCATCTTCAAAAGGCTCAGCCGGTTACTTTGGCTCATCATTTGTTGGCTTATTTTGAAATGTTTTATCGTGATTATCAACGTTTAAATGATTGTTTGGAGCGAGTCAATATCCTACCCTTGGGGGCAGGTGCCTTGGCGGGTACGACCTTACCGATTGACCGGAAAAAGGTTGCTGGGGAATTAGGGTTTAAAGATATGAGCGCCAATTCTCTTGATGCTGTTAGTGATCGTGACTATGTTGTTGAATTCATATCAGTTGCTTCACTAATTATGATGCATCTAAGTCGCTTTTGTGAGGAATTAATCCTTTGGTCCAGTGAAGAGTTTAGTTTTATAGAACTAGATGATGCCTACAGTACAGGTTCTAGTATGATGCCACAGAAGAAAAACCCTGATGTCGCCGAACTTGTACGAGGGAAAACAGGCAGGGTCTATGGTCACCTTATGGGAATGCTAACTGTTATGAAGGGGTTGCCCTTAGCTTATAACAAAGATATGCAGGAAGATAAGGAAGCACTTTTTGATGCTGTTGATACCGTTAAAGGTTGCCTAATGGTATTTACTCCTATGTTAGCTACGACTAAATTTAAGAAGGATAATATGCGAAAGGCAGCTGACCAGGGATTTGCTAATGCTACTGACGTAGCTGAATATCTGGTGAGAAAGGGAGTGCCTTTCCGGGAAGCCCATGCCGTAGTGGGTTCATTGGTTCTTCATTGTCTTAAGATTGGTAAAACCATATCCCAGCTAACCCTTAAAGAGTTACAATCTTTTTCTACTTTCTTCGAGGAAGATATTTTTGACTGTCTTAGTATTGAAGCTTGTGTTAATGGTCGCAATCTACCTGGGGGGCCGGCCCCTGACGCTGTCAGACAAGCTCTGGAACGGGCCAAGAAGATTCTCGATATGTAATGGATATAAAAATGCCTCCTTTATTTTCCAGGTAAGGAGGCATTTGTTTTAAGGATTAATTTTCTTATTTATAAAGGTAAGCGCGCGTAAGTGGTAAATTATTATTTAATCATTTGGTGAAGAGTATTTGATGTATAAGCGTGCATATTATAACCTAAAAATGGCGTTTTATATACTACGTTTTGTTAACTAATATATGGACAAAGTTTTTTTAACTATAAGTAAATCTTATCAGCAGGAATCTATATTAAATTATAGAATAACTAATAAATTAATAATTTGAAACTTCAGGTAGGATGGGAGGAAGGCAGGATGAAGTTTTTTATTTTGGGCATTTATTTTATTGTTCTTTTTTCTATTGGTGTTTTTAGCTCAAGAAAAACTAAAGATGTAAGCGGCTTTTTTTTGGGAAATCGAAATATTGGCCCCTGGGTATCGGCTTTTGCCTATGGTACGACCTATTTTTCTGCTGTTATATTTATTGGTTACGCAGGTAAAGTTGGTTGGGGATTTGGTTTATCTGATTTGTGGATTGTAGTTGGTAATGCCTTTGTAGGGACTTTTTTAGCTTGGAAGGTTTTAGCTCGACCAACAAGGGAGATGACCGTACGGCTTAATGCTTTAACCATGCCTGAATTTTTAGCTGCACGGTATGATTGCCCATGGTTAAGGACAGTAGGGGCTTTATTGATTTTTATATTTATGGTTCCATATTCAGCTTCTGTATATTTAGGTTTAAGTTATTTATTTGAACATGTTTTTCAGATTGATTTTGCTACGGCTCTTATTGTAATGGCTATGCTTACGGCTTTTTATCTGGTTTTAGGTGGATACTTAGCTGTGACATTAACCGATTTTATTCAAGGCCTTGTGATGATTGGCGGTATATTTGTATTTTTGTTTTATATCATAAACTCGGAACCTGTAGGGGGATTGATTACAGGCATAAACCGTTTGGCAGCTATCGACCATAGCCTGGTTTCACCGATGGGACCCAACTGGATTTCCTTATTATCACTGGTTGTTTTAACAAGTTTAGGTCCTTGGGGATTACCTCAAATGGTGCAAAAGTTCTATGCAATTAAAGATGAACGTTCTATTAGGGCGGCTACAATTGTTTCAACCATATTTGCCGTAATTATTGCTACTGGTGCATATTTTCCAGGGGCTCTTGGTCGACTGTTCTTTAACAATCAAATACCCCTTTTAAACGGCAACCCTAACCCCGATTTAATAATGCCGCAAATTATAGACCAGTTTTTACCTCCTTGGGTAGGGTTATTAATTATGTTGTTGGTATTGGCGGCTTCAATGTCAACTTTGGCTTCATTGGTATTGGTATCCAGTTCCGCTATAGCCATAGACCTTATTCGGGGAACAGTATCAGGGGTCTCTCACCGGGTGATTGTAACTTTATTACGTGTTTTATGCGTTTTCTTTATTGGGCTGTCCGTTTATATTGCTTTAAAACCCACTATAATTTTAGTTCTCATGTCCTTATCATGGGGTACTTTGGCAGGAGCTTTCCTGGCGCCCTATCTATATGGACTTTTCTGGCCTCGTACCACTAAGGCGGGAGCCTGGGCAGGACTGTTGAGTGGGTTTTTTATATCCATAGGGTTATCTTTTTACTATCACTTAGATAGTAGCGTTATACCTACTATAGGTTGTTTGGCTATGATTATACCCTTAGGAGTTGTGCCATTAGTTAGCCTCGTAACACCGGCTTTTTCTAGTAAGCACTTAGCCAAGGTCTTTGGGGCTAACAAGGTAAAGAACATAGTATCAAAAGGATTGGTGACTGATGATTTGGGATCCTAAACATGAGTGTATGTCCCGCGCTGAACTGGAAGAACTACAATTATCACGATTGCAAGAAACGGTAGCTAGGGTTTATGAGCGTGTTCCTTTTTACCGTCAAGCTATGGACGCCCGTGGTGTTCGCCCCACAGATATTCGCACCTTGGCTGATGTACGATTGTTACCAATGACGACCAAGGAAGATTTCCGTAAGAATTACCCATTCGGACTTTTTGCGGTACCTTCAAAGGAGCTTGTGCGTATTCATGCCTCGTCTGGAACTACCGGTAAATCAACAGTTGTAGGTTATACAAAAAGAGATATGGAAACCTGGACAGATTTAGTGGCAAGAATGGTTTCTACTGCTGGAGTAACTTCTGATGATGTTGTACAAGTAGTTTTTGGATATGGCCTTTTTACCGGCGGTTTTGGTTTGCACTATGGTTTAGAACGAGTTGGGGCTACTGTTATTCCAGCTGCTGCTGGGAAATCAAGGCGGCAAATTATGTTAATGCAGGACTTTGGTACAACAGTACTTGTCGGAACACCATCTTATGTTTTACATCTTGCTGAAGTTGCAGAGGCAGAAGGGGTAAATCCTCAAGAACTACCTGTTAGGTTGGGTCTATTTGGCGGCGAGGCTTCTAGTAGAGAAATGCTTCAGGAGATTGAACGTCGCTGGGGAATATTAGCTACAGATAATTACGGTTTATCTGAGGTTTTGGGTCCTGGTATTTCAGGTGAATGTGAGTATCGGGATGGTCAACATATTGCAGAAGACAACTTTTTGGTTGAAATTATCGATCCGGTTACAGGGGAACCTTGTCCACCAGGAGTTAAAGGTGAAGTAGTTATTACCAATCTTAACAAGGAAGCTTTATCTGTTTTGCGATATCGTACTCATGACATTTCTTCAATAAATTATGAGCCTTGTCGTTGTGGACGTACTACTGCGCGATTATCCAAAATTACTGGTCGCACTGACGATATGTTGATTATTCGTGGTGTTAACGTTTTCCCTTCTCAGGTCGAAAGTGTACTGATGGAGATAGAAGGAGTTTCACCGCATTATCAATTAGTTGTTAGTAAACGTAATTATCTGGATGAATTAGAAGTCAGGGTAGAAGTAGATCCCAATTTCTTTAGTGACCGTTATCGATGCTTAGAGGAATTGGAAGAAAGAATTGGTGACCTTCTAAATACGACTTTACAATTAAAGGCCAAGGTGCGTTTATTAGAACCTAATAGTATAGAAAGAAGTGAAGGAAAAGCACAGCGAGTTATTGACTTGCGTAATAAATAAAGGCCTTCTTTTAAAACTCTAAGATTTTATATTTAGAGGTAGCTGTTTCTTTTGATTAATAAAGTAGTTGCTACCCCAAAATATTGCCTATAAAAAGTAGTAGCATACATTGGCATATTAAGTTACAATAAATAAAAATGTTTGGGATTATTGTCTATGTTTGTGGGTTAATGTCTTTAGGAGAGGTGAAACTGTGAAGAAAGAATTACTTATTGGGAATCATGCTTTGGCTCGTGGAGCCTGGGAAGCAGGAGTAAGGGTAGCGGCTGCTTATCCAGGTACTCCAAGTACAGAAATAGTAGAAGCCATAGCCCAGTACAAAGAAGTTTATGCTGAATGGTCTACTAATGAAAAGGTAGCCTTGGAAGTAGCAATTGGTGCTTCCATTGGTGGGGCCAGGGCTTTGGCTGCTATGAAACATGTAGGGGTTAATGTAGCAGCTGATCCTCTAATGACTCTGGCATATACTGGAGTGAATGGCGGGTTAATTTTAGTATCCGCCGACGATCCAGGTTTATTTAGTTCCCAGAATGAACAGGATAACCGTTTTTATGCTCGTATGGCCCAGATGCCTTGTCTTGAGCCTTCCGATAGTCAGGAAGTAAAGGATATGGTAGGGTTCGGATTTGATCTTAGCGAGCAGTTTGATACTCCGGTTATGCTTCGCCTTACCACTAGAGTAGCTCATTCGTATAGTTTGGTTGAGCTGGGTGAGCGTAAAGAAGTATCCCTCAAAGATTATTCAAAAGAACCTACTAAATACGTTATGTTACCTGCTTATGGTAAAGCCCGCCACTATGTGGTTGAAGAGCGCAGAAAGAAACTCATGGAGTATGCTGAAACAAGTCCTTTAAACCGTGTGGAATGGGCTGACAAGCGGGTAGGAGTAATTACTTCCGGAATAGCTTATCAGTACGTTAAAGAAGTTATGCCTGATGTTTCAGTATTAAAATTAGGCTTAACATATCCTTTACCGGAGAATCTAATTCGTGAATTTATAAATAATGTAGAGACTTGTTATGTTGTTGAAGAACTAGAGCCATTCATTGAAGACCAAATCCGTGCATGGGGTTTACCTGTTATCGGCAAAGAGCTAATTCCACGGGTTGATGAACTAAACAGTAATATTGTTGCTAAGACAGTAGGTGCAAAAGTAGCAGAATTGGATCCAGAACTAGCTCCTTTGGCTAAGCCAGAGGCAATGCAAGCTGCTGCAACGGCAGAAACAAATCTTCCTAATAGACCTCCTTTGATGTGTGCAGGCTGTCCCCACCGTGCTGTCTTTTATATTCTGAAAAAACTCAATATGGTGGTAGCTGGTGATATCGGTTGTTATACCTTGGGGGCTACCCCTCCCCTGCAAGCCATGGATACATGTATTTGTATGGGGGCCAGTCTGGGAGTTTCTTTAGGGTTAGAAAAGGCTAGAGGCAATGAGTTTGGCCGTAAAGTGGTAGGTGTAATTGGCGACTCTACTTTCTTACATTCCGGCATGACCGGACTTGTTAACATGGTTTATAATGGCGGAAACGGCACCTTGATAATCCTTGATAATAGTACTACTGCCATGACTGGGCATCAGGATCATCCTGGTACAGGATATACGGCTAGCCATGAAGAGGCCCATAAGGTAGATTTAGAACAGGTTGTTAAAGGATTAGGCATAAAACGGGTACAAGTAGTTGATAATTATGATTTAAAAGCTGTAGAAAAGGCTATTCGTGAAGAGACAGAAGCTGATGAACCTTCTGTAATTATTGCCCGTCGTCCATGTGCACTGTTAAGTAAAGAAAAAGAGGCAACTTGTGTGGTCGACCCTGAGGCTTGCCGTGGTTGTAAAATCTGCTTAAGATTAGGCTGTCCAGCTCTGTCGTTTGATGGTAAGAAGGTGGTAGTCGACCAGGTACAGTGTAATGGTTGTGGCATTTGTACTCAGATTTGCCCGGCAAAGGCCATAGTGAAAGCAGGTGAGGCTAATGAGTAATAAAGTATATAATATTTTACTAGTTGGGGTTGGAGGCCAAGGAACTATTTTGGCTGGTCGTATTTTATCAAGGGCTGCAGTTTCCCTTGGGGGAGAAGTTAAGGTTTCAGATATTCATGGTATGGCTCAACGTGGTGGCAGTGTTGTAACTCAGGTTCGCTTTGGTCCCAAGGTATACTCACCGGCTATGGCTGAAGGTACTGCAGATTTCCTTGTAGCCTTTGAAAAGTTAGAAGCTAGGCGATGGTTGCCTTACCTGAACGCAGATGGTAAGTTGATTGTAAATAAAGAAGAAATTCATCCTCTTCCAGTTCTAATAGGAGCGACAACTTATCCTTCTGCTCTGGAGGATGAAATGAGTAAAATGGTTACTAATACATTAATGCTTGATGCCTTTGATCTGGCTCGCCAGGCGGGTAACGTTAAAGCTGTTAATGTGGTAATGATGGGTGCTTTGGCAAAGTACTTACCTATAAGTCGGGAAGCCTGGGAAGAAGCATTAGCTTCATCAGTTCCAGAACGTTTCTTAGAAATTAACAAAAAAGCTTTCCAATTAGGATGGGAAACAGCAGGAATTTAAGTTGACATATATTGTTATAAATAGGTATAATTGTTATAAAAACCTCTTGTTTGCTTTATGGCAAGAGGTTACTTTTTTCTTTTTATTTCAAACTCCAAGTGGAGCTTCTTTAAGGGGGCTTTTAGAGTATGCGAATGGTCGAATTAATTCGCCGTAAACGAGAAGGGTTAAAACTTACTTCGGCAGAAATTAAGACTATGATTCAAGATTATACACAAGGGCATATTCCTGACTATCAAATGGCGGCTTTTATGATGTCCGTCTTTTTTCGTGGTTTGGATAAGGAGGAAACAGTTGCCCTTACCCAGGCAATGGTTGAATCAGGGGAACAAATTGACTGGAGTGCGGTTCCGGGGATTAAAGTTGACAAACATAGTACTGGTGGTGTAGCTGATACTACTACTTTAGTTTTGGCTCCTTTAGTTGCTGCTGCTGGAATACCTGTTGTTAAAATGGCTGGAAGGGGTTTAGGTCATACCGGAGGGACTATAGATAAGCTTGAATCAATTCCAGGGTTTAGGGTTCAGTTATCCTATGAAGAAATGTTTCGGCAAGTAAAGGAAATAGGGTTAGCCATTACATCTCAGACGGGCAACTTAGTACCGGCTGATGGCAAACTCTATTCTTTAAGGGATGTAACGGCAACGGTTGAAAGTATCCCATTAATTGCCAGTAGTGTTATGAGCAAAAAAATTGCTGCTGGTGCTGATGCTATAGTTTTAGATGTGAAGGTTGGGAATGGAGCCTTTATGCCAGATCTTAGTTCGGCCAAAGATTTAGCTCAAACCATGGTTGACATTGGCCGGGGAATAGGGCGCAAAACTGTGGCTGTTATTACTAATATGGATGAACCCCTGGGTATGATGGTAGGTAATGCGCTGGAAGTCAAAGAGGCTATTTCAGTTTTAGCCGGTAACGGTTCCAAGGAATTAAAGGAAGTTTGCTTTACTTTGGGAAGCCAAATGCTCCTTTTGGCTGGGGTAGTAAAATCTGCTGAGGAAGGTTATGAACGCTTAGAACTTTTATTAACAACAGGTCGGGGATTAACAAAATTAAAGGAATTTATAGCTGCTCAGGGAGGAGATCCCGCAGTTGTAGAAAGACCTGAACTCTTACCCCAAGCTAAGCATCAAATAACTATAACTGCCCTATCTGACGGATATATCTATAATATTGAGACGCGTATGGTTGGGGAGGCAGCTATGCTATTAGGGGCTGGACGGGTCACTAAAACTAGCCCAATTGATTTAGCTGTCGGTATTGAACTAAAAAAACGTAAAGGTGATTATTTAACAAAAGGGGAACCCTTAGCTATTTTTCATGTTAATGAGAAGGACAACTTTGAAAAGGCAAAAGAACAGTTTATAAATGCCTATACTTTATCAAATAAAAAGCCGGAATCCCAACCTTTAATTTATGAGATAATAAAATAAAAAAATTTAATCCTGGTGTCATAATTTAAATAGATGATAAATATACATATTGATGTTTCCGTTTTATGTTGTTATTTGTTTAAATATTATTTAAACATTATGTTTACATGTTTTAAGTAATATGCTATTCTATTTATGGGTTTTTCGCATATAGTATAACATAATTTAATTTATTATGTTTTAAGGGGGATGCTTTCCTTGGGAGAGAAGATTACATTAAGTGTTATTAAAGCAGATATCGGAGGGTTTGTTGGTCATTCCAGTGTTCACCCCCAGCTTTTGGAAACAGCTGAGCGTTGTCTTGCTGAAAACAAACAATTGATTGATTACAAAGTAGTTAACATTGGGGACGATATTGACCTCATAATGACTCATAAATATGGTGTTGATAATCCAGAAATTCATCGTATGGCTTGGGATGTTTTTTTGGAATGTACTAAAGTTGCTAAAGAATTAAAACTTTATGGTGCTGGCCAGGATCTTTTATCCGATGCATTTTCTGGTAATATAAAGGGTATGGGTCCTGGTGTCGCCGAGATGGAGTTTGAAGAACGTAAGAGTGAACCCATTGTTATTTTTGCTGCAGATAAGACTGAGCCGGGAGCTTGGAACTTACCTCTCTATAAAATGTTTGCAGATCCCTTTAATACTATCGGTTTAGTTATAGATCCCAAAATGCACAAAGGTTTCCGTTTTGAGGTTTATGACCTGATTAAAAATGAAAAGGTAGAATTCTCCCTGCCTGAAGAACTTTATGATTTACTAGTATTTATTGGCGCACCGGGGCGCTATTGTATCAAGTCTGTTCGTTCAAAGACTACTGACGAAATTGCTGCGGTTTCCAGTACCCAACGGATGAACCTTATGGCGGGACGTTATGTAGGAAAAGATGATCCTGTTTGCATAGTTCGTTGCCAAAGCGGGCTTCCTGCAGTTGGGGAAGTTTTAGAGCCTTTTGCTAATCCTCACTTAGTAGCTGGCTGGATGCGTGGATCCCATGTAGGGCCCCTGATGCCTGTAGGTAAGAATGATTTGGCACCTACACGTTTTGACGGACCTGCACGGGTAAGAGCTATGGGCTTCCAGTTATCTAAAGGTCGTTTGGTTGGTCCTACAGACCTCTTTGATGATGTGGCCTTTGATAAAGCACGCCAAACTGCTAATGAAATAGCAAATTACTTGCGTTCATTAGGACCATTTGAACCACATCGATTACCTTTAGAAGATATGGAATATACTTCTATGCCCCAGGTTATGAAAAAACTTAAAAATCGTTTCATTAAAATCGATCAGGACGATGAAGCTATGGAAGCTAAAATAGGTGCAAAATAGGGAAAGCGATTGGGATGTAACAGAAAAATTTTATGATTTTTAAAGGCTGTTGCTTTGTTCAACAGCCTTTTTTTAGATTTTGTGTAGGCTTACTTGAATTATGATTATAAAATAATATAGACTAAAGAATATAAACTAAAAGTAGAGGAATAAATTTCAAAATTAAGTTTTAAAGGGGAAAAAGAATGGATTTTATAAAGAAAATTGAAAGCGGATTGGGTCTGGTAACAAAAAGGTCAGAAGAGTTGGTGGAAGTTACGAAGCTTAAATTTAAGAAATCTAGTTTAGAGAAACAAATTGAAGAGAAACAATTGGAAATAGGACGTATTATTTACTTAGCATATTCCCAAAACACCACAGGAAATGAAGAAGTAGCTGCTATTTGCAATGATATTAAAGAGCTTGAAAAGCAAATTGATGAAATCAATAAACGGATTGAGAGTTCCCAACCACCGGAGATTAAATGCCCTAATTGTGGAGCAGTTTCAGGTATTGATGCTTCATATTGTAGCAAGTGTGGGGAGAAACTTTTAACTTGCCCCAATTGTGGGCAGACCTTAGCAGAAGATGCCAATTTTTGCCAAAAATGTGGCGAACTAATTAATGATAACGCTGAATAACTAATTAGAAGCCTCCGGTTATAGGAGGCTTTTCCTGATTGTCATGGGGGGAGAATATGGGAGTTCCAACTGGCAGTCCTCATTACGAAAAAGGAATTAATGATGAAGTAGCATATGTTTTTTCCTGTCCAGGTCGTCATGAAGAAAAAGCTGGTCGACCGGCAGCTGCTGTTACTGGTAAAAACTTAGATATACTTATTGATATTCTTAGATCCCAGGGAGTTAAGGTTCCGTTGCGGGTAGATGCTACAGTTACTAATGCTTGGGATAAAGTAGAGTATATGGCAGCAACAAATAGATCAGAAGCTACCGAAAAAGAGATACTGGATCTTAAAAATCTTGAAAGATTATATAAAGAAATTTTCCATATAAAAAGATATATTATTAGCTTTGGGGATAAAGCTTACCTTGCCGTATCCAAATTAAAATTAGCTGATAGTTGCAAAGTTATTAGAACTTGTCACTTATCAATGCGAAAACTTAATAGTATTAAAACAGATATTAATAACAACCCAATAGTCAGGGCTAATAATAAAGAAGAGGGTAGAAGAAATACAGTAAAAAGGCTTGAGGTTATAGCCCGAGATATTATTCTACAACTACATAAATAGTTGTTACTTCAACGTTTACAAAGGGGCTGTCCCAATAGTCTTTTTCCGAAATTTTTTAACTCTACTTTAGCATGAAATCGCGTCATAAATAGTTTATCCCGTACAACTTTTGTAGTGTTACGGGATACTTTTTTGGGATTAAACTACCTATTTATACACTTTTGGGACAATCCCTTTTTTGATAGGGGTTACTTGTAACTTAGTAGAACTCAAAACCATAGAAATATATAGGAACTTCTTGAATTCTTTTTTGGTTTATGGTGTAATAAAATCTGTTGCATTAGGGAGCAGGAATTGGGGGCGATGCCTTTGGACCAAACCAAAACACCGATCTTTACAGCAGTTAAAAAATATATTGATGAGGGAGTTATTCCTTTTCATGTACCCGGACATAAACAGGGGCGTGCTTTACCAGAGTTCAAAGAATATATTGGAGAACGAACATTAGCAATGGACCTAACCTGTGTACCAGGCCTTGACAATATCTGTAATCCTCATGATGTTATAAAAGAAGCGGAAGAACTTATGGCTGCCGCCTATGGTGCGGACCATGCCTTTTTCTTAGTAAATGGGACGACTTCCGGTATTCAAGCCATGATTTTGGCTGTTTGCCAACCTGGAGACAAAATAATTATCCCTCGTAATGCCCATCGCTCGGCATTAGGAGGTTTAATTCTAAGTGGAGCCCGTCCTGTTTATATTGAACCGGAAGTTAATGTTGATTATGGTATTTCTATGGGTATAACTCCAGAAAATTTGAAAAAAACATTGGAGGAACACCCTGACGTCAAGGCAGTTTTTGTAATAAGCCCCAATTACTATGGGACAGTACCATCACTTAAACAGATTGTTGAGATAAGCCATAGTTATGACATTCCAGTCTTAGTAGATGAAGCTCATGGAGCCCATTTAAAATTTCATCCTTCTTTACCAATGTCTTCAATGGAAGCAGGGGCAGATTTAGCTGCTGTTAGTTCTCATAAATTAGGGGGCTCTATGACGCAAACTTCAGTTTTATTAGCCCAGGGAGACCGAATAAATTTCAGACAGATTAAAGCAGTTCTTAATCTGTCTCAAACGACAAGTCCTTCTTATGTTTTACTTTCTTCGTTAGATATAGCTCGAAAACAATTGGCAATTAATGGACGCCAACGTTTAGAACAAGTTTTAGATATAACTAAATTAATCCGAGGAGAGTTATCGAAAATAGATGGCTTGAGTTTGATGGGGAAAGAAGTGACCTCCCTTCCTGGTTGTTCTGATTTAGACCCTACTAAAATTACTATTAATGTCCAAGGCCTGGGACTTTCCGGTTATGAGATGGAGTCGATTTTACGTGAGGAATATAAAATTCAAGTAGAACTTTCTGACCTTTATAATGTTTTACTATTGGTGTCTATAGGCGATGATTATCACACAGCTAATCGCATAATAGAGGCTTTTCGAGATATTGCTGTAAAGCATTCGTTAAAAAATATTGTTAAGTTTTATCCCCCTTTACCTTCTATACCTCGCATGGCAGTATTGCCAAGAGAAGCTTTTTACGGCCAGACATGCAATCTGGAACTAGAGTATGCCGAGGGAGAGATTAGTGCAGAGGTTATAACTGCCTATCCTCCAGGTATTCCTTTAATTTGTCCTGGAGAAGTTATTACAAGGGAAGTTATCGATTATATAAATCTTTTAAAAGAAGAACAAGCTGATTTACAAGGACCTGAAGATCCGGAACTTAAATATATTCGTGTTTTAAAAAGGACAGTGAGTATTGAACGGGAATTTTCCGGCTGTGCTGAGTTAGCTTAACCGCAGATTAATTTACTGCGGTTTTATTTTTTTAAAAATTTCTATATTATACCAGAAGGATTTTATGATTTAATGTAGAAGGAATATTGTGCCAAGCGGTCAGACCATATGACCACCTGACAAAGCTGTTAAAAAAATGTTTCTTAAGAAAGGGGGGGAGTACAAAAATTTTTTGCCTTGCCTTCTTAAACTCCACGGTACCACTAAAATCTTAATATCGAAATGTGACAAAATGTATTACCAGGTTTGTAGTTAGCCATTGATTTTGATAATTAATTAACAAAATAATTCAGATTATTCATATCTTATTACTTTTTTTATATATATTAGAATAAACAATAATTTATAAAAATTTAAATTTAACAAAGGATTCTGATGATTGGTGTCGAATAGAGTTTATGTCAGTGGCCTTACCATTGAATAACCAACTTATTAAAAGGGGAGGAGGGATAGTTTTTAAAAAATATCGATATTTTTGATAAAAATAAAAATCTATAAAGTTTTACCCTTCAAAATCCACGGCAATACCAAAGCAACCAAAGTGTTTTTATCAACTTAATTGTTCCTCGATTTAGACAATTAAGCAGAAAATCATTAGACCGTTTTTTAATTTATAAAAATATTCATACTTAATAAAAATATCACAAAAAAATATACACTTCAACAAAAGGATTCCGGTACGTAGAATTAAGATATATGTCAGGTGGCCTGACCACCTGACATATATTCCTGAAGCTCAGAGGAAGGAGGGGTTATTATAGGATAATTTAAATATTAAAAGTTAAAACAAATTTATAGAACTCTAAAGCTTTGCCCAATCATCTACGGAATTACAAACGATTTGTTAAATTTTTAATCGATTTAAATAATTTAGTACAATTAATTAATTTTAACTATTTTAATTTATAAATAAATTACATCAATTTAAAAAATTTTTACAATGTCAAAAGGATTCTTGAGCATCGTGGCGAATAGAGATAATGTCGGGTGGCCTTACCACTTGGCAAAAACTATAAGAAAGGAGGTGGTACTAGAAGAATAGTTGCTTTTTAAATCTTAATATAGGCTTTCAAAAAAAGCCTTTGTCCTTCCGGAAGTCGCGCTTAAATAAATTTGACCGATATATAGGTAAGTTTGATGGACGATTATAAGGTGTTTATTTAAAATGACAGCTAATCAGGTTAAATAAAATAACAGATGAACTTTTATGTATAATTTAAAGAACAATTTAATAATTAAACTCTTCAGAATAATTATCAATTTATTAAAAGATGGACTTTTATGAATGCTTTAAAAAAAACGATCGGCTCTAACCACTAACAAATCAGGGAAAGGGGACCCCTTAAAACGGACTAAAAAGAGACTAAATAGGGGTTCCCCTGAAAACAAGGAGGCTAGTACCTATCGCGTTAGTATTTATACTCATGGTAGGTATGAATTGGCCGGCAACCAAAGCCATGCCCATCGCATGGATTGTGGCATCGATTCTAGGCTTCTCAGTATGGGGTATGAATACCCAGTGGATTGCTGCGGCAAGTATTAATGGTTTTCTTAATGCAATGAAACTATTTATCATTGTCTTAGGTGCCATCGCTTTGTTGCAGGTTTTAAAGACCAGTGGTGCCTTGGCTTCAATTAACAACGGCTTTAATAACGTTACCCGTGACCGCAGAATTCAGGCTATCATTATCGCCTGGATGTTTGGGGCTTTTATTGAAGGCGCTGCAGGTTTCGGTACTCCGGCAGCTATTGCTGCACCGCTCTTACTTGGTATGGGCTTCCCTCCCCTGGCAGCAGTTATGGTTTGTTTGATTTGTAACAGTACACCTGTTTCTTTTGGTGCAGTAGGTACCCCTATAATAGTAGGTATGGATGTTGCTTTAAATATTCCTGCTGTTACAAGTACCTTTCCCGAAGGTCTGACAATGGCTGAATACGTCAGGCAAATCGGCATATCTGCGGCTATCTTTCATGGTATATGTGGTATTTTTGTACCCCTTATGATGGTCTGTATGTTGACAGCATTTTTTGGTGAGGGAGAAAACCGCAGCTGGAAGAAAGGTTTAGAGGTTGCACCGTTTGCCATATTTGCCGGTTTTGCCTTCACTGTTCCCTATGTTTTGGTTGCATTAACCATGGGCTGTGAGGTTCCTTCACTACTTGGAGGATTAATCGGTTTGGCTGTTGTGACACTTGCAGCTATGAAAGGCTTCCTTATGCCTAAGAATATTTGGGTATTCCCTGACCAGGATAAATGGGAAGAAGAATGGCTCGGTTTAGAAAAAGCCGGTTCAGGCACAGAAAGTTCACATATTCCTTTATTAACTGCCTGGACACCTTATATTCTTGTGGCTTTAAGTTTGGTGTTAACAAGACTTAGATTTTTACCTTTTGGTGATTATCT
>JASKKH010000056.1 GCA_030154265.1 Clostridia bacterium | reverse complement strand
AAGGTCACCTCCGGTTTGGGTTTGTTTTTCCGCTTACCATTTTAAACCAGAGACCTTGCCTTGGCTCTTAATTTTACACAATTATATGGACGTAACTCGCCATATCTGTTTTTATTGCCAGCTATGTTATTAATAGTTTTTTGTTACAGAAAAAAGAAAAAAGATTGAAAAGTAAAATTATAGTTGCATTTATCTTGCTGCCTTTGTTTTTGTTGTCTGCCAAGTATTTCTTTATGTATAAAGAGGCTTCTCCTGGGGCTACCATCGAAAGGACGCTTATTGGGAGGATTGAGAGATGGTATGCTTCTTGGGATGAGGCAAAAAAAAGTTTAATCATAGGGAGTGGTTTCAGTAGGACTAGCGCAGGAGTTAAGTTTTACATGGGCAGAGATGGACAGTTTTATGATTTAAACTCCACGCATAACGATTATGTCGACCTAATATTTAAGGGAGGGGTTTTGGGGTTGTCAAGTTACATCATAATGATATTAAATATAACGTGTAAGGGGGTAAAACATAATAAAGGATTGTTTTTAATAGTATTTGTTATAATTGTTAGCGCGTTGTTCCAAAACCCACTGAAAAACGTAAAAATAGCGTTTTATTTGTATTTTGTAGCGGGGATTGTTGTTTATAATTTGGAATGTAGAAAGTGTAGGATTCTCAAAAATAGCTTTATATCAAAGAAATCAAGAATGCTTATATAAGGGAATATTTATTTCAAAAAACAGGGAATTTGGTGGAATTTCTCAAGAATGCCTTGGGTTGCTAGACTGAAAGGTATATTATTGCAACATATTTAAATTAAAATAAAAGGAGGGTCTTATTTTGAGGTATTGTCGTAAATGCGTAATGCCCGACACCCGTCCAGGGATAATATTTGATGAAGAAGGGGTTTGCAGTGCATGTAGGCACCACGAGAAGAAAAGGTATGTTGATTACAACAAACGATTTGAAGAATTGAAAAAACTTTGTGATAGATACCGTTCCAAAAACGGTAAATATGATTGTATTATAGCAGTTAGCGGAGGCAAAGACAGTCACTTTCAGGTACACATCATGAAAGAAAAAATGGGTATGCATCCTTTGCTAGTAACGGTTGAAGATAACATGACTATGACAGAAGCCGGTAAGAGTAACTTAAGAAATATTTCTGAAGAATTTGGTTGTGATTTGATTTCATTAAAGCCCAACATAAAGATCCAAAAAAAAATAATGCGAAAAACCTTTGAAAGGTATGGTAAACCTACTTGGTTCATTGATCGGTTAATATACACATATCCTCTTCATGTTGCTTTGAATTTTAATATTCCTTTGGTAGTTTATGGTGAAAATGTGAGTTATGAGTATGGGGGCTTTGATGATGAAGAAACTTATTCGGCTAGAAAGCAGATATATAATGGCGTAGCTTCAGATATACCGTGGGAAGAGCTTATTGATGAAGAGGTGAGATTGGAAGATTTGATTTTGTTAAAAGCACCTGAGCCAGAGAGATTAGAAATCTTAGAACCTATATATTTAAGTTATTTTGTTGAGTGGAATAGTTATAAAAACTACTTTTTCGCCAAAAGTAGAGGTTTTAAGGATTTGGGGGGGGAATGGAGGAGGGCTAATCATATAGAAGATTTTGACCAAATTGACAGTATTGGGTATTTAATACATCCATGGCTAAAATATCCTAAGTTTGGACATTCGGTAGCGACCGATTACGCTTCTAGATTTATAAGATATGGCTTAATAAGCAGGGATGAAGCAATTGAGTTAGTAAAAAAACATGATCATGCCATTGATCAAAAAATAATAGATGATTTCTGTTCTTTTCTAGGTTATTCTCTTAGTGAATTTTGGAGTATCGTTGATAAATTCTATAATCGGGAAATATTTGAAAAAGATTCTATGGGTAGATGGGTATTAAAAAAACCTGTTGGTAGTCTAGACTAACTTTACTAACTTTTTAAGGTGGAATTGAGCATGGTTTCTAAAATCCTAGTAACTGGAGCAGAAGGTTTTATAGGTAGTCATCTGGTGGAAGAGCTTGTGAGAAGAGGATATAGGGTAAAAGCATTTGTAATGTATAATTCTTTTAATTCTTGGGGATGGCTTGATACCTTTTCTCATGATATTTTAGAAGAAATAGAAGTCTTTGTCAGCGATATAAGAGATCCTAATGGAATACGTCAAGCGATGCAGGATGTGGATGCAGTTTTTCATTTGGCAGCCCTAATTTCTATTCCTTTTAGTTATCATTCGCCTGATTGCTATGTCGATACTAATATAAAAGGAACCTTGAATGTGCTGCAGGCGGCCAGAGATTTAGATATTTCCCGGGTTTTAATCACATCTACTTCTGAAGTATATGGTACGGCGCAGTACGTACCCATTGACGAGAAACATCCATATCAGGGGCAATCCCCTTATTCTGCAAGCAAAATAGGTGCAGACAAGTTGGCAGAGGCTTTCTATCGAAGTTTTGATTTGCCAGTAACTATTGTAAGGCCGTTTAATACTTATGGTCCTCGGCAGTCGGCCAGAGCTATTATACCTACCATAATTGTACAGCTTCTTACGGGGAAAAAAGAGATTAAACTTGGGGCTCTTACTCCTACCCGAGATTTTAACTATGTTAAAGATACAGTGAATGGTTTTATATCTATTGCGGAAACAGAGAAGACCATAGGAGAAGAGATAAACATAGCAACGCAAACCGAGGTTTCTATAGGTGAGTTAGCAAAACTGCTTATTGGTAAAATTAACCCGGAAGCCAAGATAGTTTTTGACGAAAAAAGAATTAGACCAGAAAAAAGCGAAGTCAACCGACTTTTGGGATCCAATGAAAAAATAAAAAAACTTACCGGTTGGCAGCCTGAATACACTCTAGAAAGAGGATTGGAAGAAACTATAAAATGGTTTCACCATAATCTTGCCAGATACAAAGCGGATATTTACAACATATAATGTGAGAAATCTTGCATAAGAGTTAAGGTGCAATTTTTGCAAACCTGCTCCGGGGTTCCTAATGGGGAGGTCGAGATACTTGGAAGAGACAAATATAAAGGACTTCATGATAACAGAAGAAAATTCAATATTCGAAGCGATGAAACGTTTAGACATAGTAGGCAAGAAAATTTTGTTGGTTGTAAGAGATGGAAGACTGGTTGCTACCTTAACAGATGGAGATGTAAGAAGGTGGATTTTGAAAAAAGGGGATTTAGCAGCCAAAGTAAAGGACATAGCTAATTATAATCCTAAGTATCTGCGAGAAAACGAAAAAAACAGGGCTGGTCGATTCTTAAAGGATAACTCTATAGAAGCGGTTCCCATTCTTAATGAAAAAGATGAAATTGTATCCTTGGTGTTATGGACAGATGAAGAGGTAGGTGTGCAAAAAAAACTGGATATACCTGTAGTCATAATGGCAGGAGGGCAGGGAACAAGACTTTATCCATATACTAGAATATTGCCCAAACCTTTAATTCCAATAGGAGAAATACCTATTACTGAGCATATAATGAATAGATTTTTAGAATATGGGTGCCGTAAGTTCTTTCTCGTGATTAATTACAAGAAAAATATGATAAAGGCTTATTTTAATGAACTTAAAAGGGATTTTGATATTTGCTATATAGAAGAAGAGGAGCCTCTGGGCACAGGGGGAGGGCTCAGTTTATTGAAAGGGCAGATAAATTCGACCTTTATAATGACCAACTGCGATATCTTAATTGAAGAGGATTGTCAGGAGATTTATGAATACCACAAGAACGAAAAAAACTTGATAACTATGGTTTGTTCGCTTAAAAACATGCAAATACCATACGGTGTCATTGATATAGATGAAAAGGGGAAGTTGGTAAATATAAGGGAAAAGCCGCAAAGGCCATTTTTAGTAAATACAGGGATGTATATAATAGAGTCAGAAGTCATAGAAAAAATGGAATGCGATAAACCTATTGATTTCCCGGAAATAATAAAAAAATATTTAAAACAGGGGAGTAAAATAGGAATATATCCCATAAGTGAAGATAGCTGGCTTGATATGGGACAGTTTGATGAGATGGAAAAAATGAGGAGAAAGTTAGGGTATGAGTAGTAAAAAGATTTTGTTGATTGGTGGTGGAGGACACTGTAAGTCAGTATTAGATAGCATTTTGGTAAGTGGAGAATTTTCTGAAGTAGGCATAATAGATATGAAAGAAAATATAGGTAAAGATATTTTTGGGGTCCCTGTAATTGGATGTAATGATAATATCTCTGATTGTTTACGACAAGGTTATGAATATGCCTTTGTAACGGTTGGTGGCAAATTAAAGATTAGAATTTCTCTCTTCGATTTAATAGAAAAAACAGGATTTGTAATACCTACAATTGTAGATCCTTCAGCAGTGATTAGTGCAAATGCTTTTATAGAAAAAGGAGTTTTTGTAGGCAAAAAAGTTGTAATAAATGCAGGTGCCGTAGTAAAAAAAGGTGCCATTATAAACACAGGGGCTATAGTGGAACATGACTGTCTAGTAGGAGAATTTGCCCACATTGCTCCGGGTGTAGTCTTGTGCGGAGGAGTTTGTATAGGAAAGTTTACTCATGTAGGAGCTAAAAGTGTTGTCAAACAGCAAGTGAGAATAGGTGATAGCTGCCTTATTGGGATGGGAAGCGTTGTAGTAAAAGACATAGAGGGCGGTATGATGGCTTATGGAGTTCCATGCAGGGAGGTAAAACCTATTGAAAGTTTACATAATAGCTGAAGCAGGTGTTAATCACAATGGAGATATTGAGCTGGCCAAAAAGATGGTTGATGAAGCTAAGAGAGCAGGGGCAGACTGTATAAAGTTTCAAACCTTTATTGCGGAAAAAATTGTATCCAAAAATGCCGTGAAAGCTGAGTACCAGTGTAAGAAAGCTGCAGAGGATGAAAGCCAACTGGAAATGATAAAAAAGTTGCAATTATCTTTTGTCGAATTTAAGGAGCTTTATGACTATTGCCAGCAAAAAGAGATAGATTTTTTGTCTACCCCTTTTGATTTGGAAAGCATAGATTTTTTGGCTGGTTTAGGCATGGATAGATGGAAAATACCCTCCGGTGAGATCACTAACCTACCGTACTTACTTAGAATAGCAAGGTATAAAAAGCCTGTAATACTTTCCACCGGTATGAGTACTGTAGAAGAGACAAGAGCCGCAGTGGAGGTTTTAAAAAAAACAGGTATAGAGGATATAACCTTGCTTCACTGTAATACTGAATATCCTACTCCTTATGAAGATGTTAACCTTAAAGCCATAGTTTCCATGCGGAAATTATTCAAGCTCCCCGTAGGGTATTCAGATCATACTTTAGGCATAGAAGTACCAGTAGCGGCTGTGGCTTTGGGAGCGCCAGTAATTGAGAAGCATTTTACTCTGGATAAAACCCTTCCCGGGCCAGATCATAAAGCAAGTCTGGAACCGGAAGAATTGAGGGAAATGGTTCAGGCAATAAGGAACATAGAAAAAGCCATGGGGGATGGAGTAAAAAAACCTTCTCCCTCTGAAATAAAAAACATGTGCGTAGTACGTAAAAGCATTGTTGCCAAAAGGAGCATAAAAAAGGGAGAAGTATTCACGGAAGAAAACATAACCGTAAAAAGGCCAGGGAGCGGAATAAGTCCAATGCGATGGTTTGAAGTTTTAGGTAAAGTAGCCAAAAAAGATTTTTTGGAAGACGAGATGATTGAGATATGAAAAAAAATATATGTGTAGTAACGGCTACCCGGGCAGAATATGGTTTGCTAAAGCCTATAGTAAGAAGACTGAAAATGGAACCAGAATTTAATGTAGATGTCGCTGTAACTGGAGCACATCTTTCCCCAGAGTTTGGGTTGACTTACCGAGAAATTGAAAACAATGGGATAGAGATTGATGAGAAAGTGGAGATATTGTTAAGTGGAGACACTGCAGTATCAGTTACTAAATCTATGGGATTAGCTTTGATAGGTTTTGCTGATTATTTTGCACGTAAAAAAACCGATTTATTAATATTGCTTGGAGATAGATATGAAACCCTGGCGGTAGCTATTGCTGCTTTTAATCAGCGCATCCCTATAGCTCATTTGTATGGTGGGGAAGCTACTGAAGGTGCATTAGATGATGCTATCCGCCATGCGGTTACTAAGTTGAGTTATTTGCATTTTACCAGCACAGAGACATATCGTAGAAGAGTAATCCAGCTTGGGGAAGCCCCAGAACGTGTCTTCTGCGTAGGGGCAGTCGGAGTTGAGAATGCGCTTAACACTAAGCTTCTAAGCAGAGAAGAATTAGAAAAAATTTTAGATTTTCCGCTGGATAAACCGTATATTGTAGTTACCTTTCACCCGGTTACTTTAGAGGAACAGACAGCTGAGAAACAGATAAAAGCTTTGCTCAATGTGTGCAGAGAATATAAAGATCTGAAATTTATATTTACAAAAGCTAATGCTGACGAAGGTGGGCGGGTTATAAACCACGCAATTGAACAGTTTGTAAAGGAAAACTCCAATGTGAAAGCTTATGATTCTTTGGGAAACGTTTGCTATTTGAGTGCTCTTAAATATTGTATGGCAGTGGTAGGCAATTCTTCTAGTGGATTAATAGAAGCCCCTAGCATAGGGATACCTACAGTTAATATAGGTGATAGACAGAAAGGAAGGATTCAGGCGACAAGTGTTGTCAACTGCAAACCTGAAGAGACGGATATAAGGAAAGCTTTTGCTCTTGCTTTAAGCCGTGAATTCAGAGAAAAGGCCCAAAAAGTGTTAAACCCTTACGGGGATGGACGAACATCGGATAAAGTGGTTGGGATAGTAAAAGATTTTTTAATTAACAAAAAAATAAATTTGAAAAAGAAATTTTATGATATACATATGCGAGGTTTTTAAATCATGAAGAACCTAGCTGTTATCCCAGCAAGAAGTGGTTCTAAAGGAATAAAGGGCAAAAATATTAAACTTTTAAATGGGAAACCCCTTTTGGTATATACCATAGAAGCTGCTAAAAAATCTGAAATATTTGAAGAAATTTTTTTATCCACAGATTCAGAAGCCTATGCTGAAATTGGACGAAGATTTGGTGCAAGTGTGCCTTTCCTGAGAAGTTTAGAGTTGGCAACCGATGCGGCTTCGTCCATAGATGTTCTAAGGGAAGCAATATGTAAATATCGAAAAATAGGCAAAGAATTTGATACCGTGGCTTTATTGCAGCCAACTTCGCCATTAAGAACTGCAGAAGATATAAAAAGGGGTTATACAATAATGGAAGAAAAAAAAGCTAATGCTGTGGTAGGGGTTTGTGAAGTTGAACATTCACCTCTATGGATGAATACTTTACCTGCTGATATGTCAATGCAGAACTTTATTAGAGAAGAATTTGTTAATACACCAAGGCAGCGGTTGCCAAAATATTACATAGTTAATGGTGCCCTTTATATTTTCAAAGTGGATTATGTATTATCAAGTAACGGTAATATTTATAAAGATGGGTGCTTTGCTTGCATTATGCCTAGAGAAAATTCAGTAGATATAGATGATGAAATAGATTTCCTGCTGGCAGAGTATTTACTGAAAAATAGAAAACGCAATAGATAATCTAGAGGAAATTAGTACTATATTTATTGATATTTTAGGGTTGTGCTTTTCCATCCAATGTGAAAAGAAAATTTAAGCTTGATGTGTGGTATGTTGATAACTGATTCTTATGGGTGGATATAAAGAGATACTTTTTATAACACTAATAAAGGTGTTGAAATGAGAGAGTTTAAGAGCGGATGGCTGTGTCACCATGCCAGTGTTTATATAGGCAGAAGCTATGATAGAGGCAGGGATAGCCTGAGAAGAAGAGCAAAGAAGGGGACGAAAAACCTTTGGCTATTATAGGGTCTGGAGGATTGGAAAGGGGGGTGCTTGGGTAATTGTTGATTTGAACTGAAGTAGGGAAGAGTGGGGAGTATAGAATTTATTTAATGATTATGATGATTATAGGGAAGATTTTACTACGGAAGGTTATCCTGTAATAGGTGATACAGAAGTATATGAGATGAAAAAGAAAACTCATCTGTTTTCAGATATTGCAGATACTGGAAAAGAAAAAACTGGCTAGGGTAGTTTTTTGGCGTTGTTACTTTTGTGCATCCTTCGGTGATGGTGTCAAAACATATGAAAATAGGATAAAAATAGGGGTGGTTCTGTAGTCTGTGCCGGTAGTGTAAAACTACCAATGTTACGTTTGGAGGATTTTGCGTAATCAATCTAGAGTGTTTTATGGGGCATTATGCTGTACTGGATGATTTTATAAGTCTTTTTCTGGGAGTAAATGTGGTGGGGGATATAAAGATAGGAGAAGGAGCTTATTTGGGGATAAGTGCCTGTGCTATAAATCAGAAGAATATTGGCGAATGGAGTATAGTCGGTGATGGGGTGGCAGTAGCGCGCGATATCCCACCTAAAATTGTGGCTGTAGGAGTTCCAGCCCGAATTATAAAAAATATAGGTAAAGATGGTGAAAAAAAGAATGGCAGTTAAGACTAAGCGCATATATCTTTCCTCTCCTCACCTGAGCGGGTATGAGGAGGAGTACATAAAAGAGGCTTTTACTACCAACTGGGTGGCTCCCTTGGGGCCTAATGTAGATGCTTTTGAGAAAGAATTGGCTGAATATGTGGGGGCGAAGGGGGCAGTAGCTTTAAGTTCCGGAACGGCGGGTATACATCTCGCATTAAGGTATTTGGGTGTGGAAAGGGAAGACATGGTTTTCTGCTCTACATTCACTTTTATAGCCAGCGTAAATCCCGTCTTGTATCAAGGGGGGAATCCCGTTTTTATAGATTCGGAACCAACAAACTGGAATATGTCCCCGGAAGCATTAAGAAAGGCTTTTAAATGGGCAGTAAAGAATGGGAAACTACCGAAAGCCGTAGTAGTGGTTGACCTCTACGGCCAGAGTGCGGATATGAAACCTATACTAGAAATATGTCGGGAATATGGAGTGCCAGTTGTTGAAGACGCGGCGGAAGCTCTGGGAGCTACTTATAAAGGAAAAAAATGCGGAACTTGGGGAGATTTGGGGGTATATTCCTTCAACGGCAATAAAATAATAACTACTTCGGGTGGTGGAATGTTAGTATCAGATAATGAAAAGGCTCTGGAGAAAGCAAGGTTTTGGGCTACCCAGGCGCGAGACAGGGCTGTATGGTACCAGCACAGTGAAGTGGGATTCAATTACCGCATGAGTAATATTTCAGCCGGGATAGGAAGAGGACAGCTCAAGGTGATTGAGGATAGAGTAGAGGCAAGAAGGAGAGTTTTTGCTCGTTACCAGGATCTGTTGGGTGATATAGAAGGAATAAGTTTTATGCCGGAAGCAGGTTATGGCAGATCTAGCCGCTGGCTAACGGTAATGGTACTGGATAGAGATAAAGTTAAGGTTTCTCCCCTGGATTTGATAGCTGCTTTAGAAAGCTACAATATTGAGTCCCGTCCGGCGTGGAAGCCTATGCATTTGCAGCCCCTTTTTAAGGGTTGTTCATATTTTACGGCTGAAGAAGGTATAAGCGTATCCGATGAACTTTTTGCTTCTGGTATCTGTCTTCCTTCCGGCTCCAACCTAACTGAAGAGGAACAAGATCGTGTGGTGGAGGTTATAAGGAAGGTGATGGAGGGATAATAAGGTAGTATGTTCCTGGGGGCAGGTGTTTATATGTTTTAGGGCTGGTCTTTATCTTTAATATTTTTATGTGCCGTAGCTGTGCTTTAGCCTGTTCCGGTGTTTGTCAAGCAACTTGTAGCCTACCTTTGTAGATGGGCCTATATTTCGTCCCGTCTACTTTGGTAAAGTGAAAGAGATAATGGAAAAGGCGGGTACCTCTCCTTTATACTGGTGCTGCACCAACAACCAAAACAAAGGAAAAAGGAGGT
>JASKKH010000055.1 GCA_030154265.1 Clostridia bacterium | reverse complement strand
ACCGGCAGCACCAGCTTTTCATCTATTTTCCTCTATAGTTTTTAAAATCTTTGCCTTTAACAAAACACCGCTTTTAGGCTGTGCATCCTAAAAAGCGGTATTTGTCTTCAGTCTGACTCCTTCATTTAGAATGAAGGAGTTTTCTATCATATTGGTGGGTCTATCCCGACTTGAACGGGAGACCTCTTGCATGTCAAGCAAGCGCTCTAACCAACTGAGCTATAGACCCATATCTCTTGTCTCAACGCAGGATATATTATGCCTCAAAATCTTGTCGATGTCAAGACCTTTTCACTAAATTTATTTGCATGGTATGAACTTCTAACATAAGGTGCTGAAGCCACATAAAGAAATCCCAATTCTTTAGCTTTTTGAGCGTACCACTCAAAGGTCTCCGGGGTTGCAAATTCCTTTATCTCAAGGTGTTGAGGTGAAGGCCTTAGGTACTGACCTATAGTTATAATATCACACCCCACCTCACGCAAATCAATCATAACCTTTAGAACGTCCTCTTGGCTTTCCCCTAAACCAACCATGAGTCCGGATTTGGTATAAATAGAAGAGTTAATTTCCTTTATTCTCTTTAATACCTCTAAACTGCGATTATAATCAGCCTGTGGTCGTACAATTTTATATAAGTGAGGTACCGTCTCAATATTATGATTGAAAATATCAGGTTTAGCCTCAGTTACTATTCTTAAAGAGCTTTCCTTACCATTAAAATCAGGTGTCAATACTTCAACACATACTCCAGGGATGACTTCCCTTAAGGCGTTAATAGTAGCTGCAAACTGACCAGCACCGCCATCAGGCAAGTCATCCCTGGTCACTGAAGTTACAACTACATGTTTTAAACCCAAGCGTCTCGCTGCCTCAGCTACACGCCTGGGTTCATCCGTATCAACAACGGGCGGTTTACCGTGTTTTACAGCACAAAAACGACAGTTGCGGGTACAAGTATCTCCCAAGATCATAAAAGTAGCCGTACGTTTTGCAAAACACTCACCGCGATTAGGACACCGAGCACTCTGGCAAACAGTGTTTAAACGTAAATCCTTTAACAACTGGCAGATCGCCTCTAAGTCACCAGAGGCCGGCAAGGCTTTACGCATCCAAGGTGGCATACGCCGCCGTTTTGCCCCATCTTCCGGCAAAACCTTTTCCTCCCAGAAACTATTATTTAATGCTTACACAACGTGTTCCATCCAAATGTTCAACCTTGTAACTATTATTTATTACTTAAAAAGTAAATAGACTCAGCCGCTTCTTTTATACACTCAGACAGGGTCGGATGGGCATGAATGGTGTTAGCCAGTTCCTCAGTTGTCATACCCTTATCAACTGCCAGAACACCCTCGCCAATTAACTCCGTAGCATGAGAACCCATCAGGAATACACCTAAAACCCGGTCGCTACTAGCATCAGCAATTACTTTGACCATACCTTCTGTTTCCCCGTTGCAAAGTGCTTTGCCGTTAGCCTTATAATCAAACTTACCAACCTTGACTTTTAAACCTTTTTCTTCAGCAGCTTCTTTAGTTAAGCCAACGCCGGCAATCTCAGGTATGGTAAAAATAGTGTAAGGCACTGCATCAAAGTTTACTTTTCCAGGTTTACCCAAAATCGTTTCAGCTACTGCCTTACCCTGGGCCGAAGCCACATACGCCAATTGGACTTTATTTATAACATCGCCAATAGCATAAATACCGTCAATATTAGTTTTAAAATAGTCATCAACAACTATTTCCCCCTTGGGACCCAAAGCTATACCAACATCTTCCAACCCTAGTCCCTGGGTATTAAATCGGCGCCCGATGGCAAGTAAAACCTTATCTGCAGTTAATTTTTTACCGTCACTAAGGGTTACCTCTACCTTATGACCTTCATCAGTAACGTCTGTAACCTTCACTCTGGTTTTTATATCTACTCCATCTTTTTTTAGTACCCGACTCAGTCGTCGAGACAGTTCACTATCAACCATGGGTAAAATAGATGGCATGGCTTCTAAAATAGTAACCTTGCTCCCAAACGCAGCAAAAAGTGTAGCAAACTCACAGCCAATATAGCCCCCACCAATAATAATCAATTCCGAAGGCACGTCCTGCCAGGTAAGAGCTTCATTACTAGTAACCACGTTCTTACCGTTATAGTCAAAGCTTCCTATAACAGCAGGCTCAGTTCCGGTAGCAAGGATAATGTTTTCAGCTTCAACATTTATCTTTTCCCCTTCAGGGGTATTAACTTCTATTAGACCTTTAGCTTTCAGCCTCCCCTTACCCTTTATTAATTCAATCTTATTTCTCTTTAAAAGATATTCAATGCCCTGGATTAACTGTTTAACTACAGCATCTTTACGACTAACTAAACGACTATAATCTAAATTGTATTCTGAAACCTCAATGCCAAAAGTATCTGCCTTTTGGATACCTTTTAACCGGGCTGCTCCAGCTAATAAGGCCTTGGCAGGAATACACCCCCGGTTGAGACAAGTACCTCCTACCACATCTTGCTCGATAATTGCTACTTTAGCCCCCAGCTGGGCTGCCCGAATAGCAGCTACGTAGCCGCCGGGACCACCACCAATAACGGCTACCTTGTAGCTCACATTTTATCCCTCCAAAACAGGTCATGAGGCTAGAACTTGGTTAGATACTGATCTATTTCCCACTGGTGTACCCTATTGCGGTACTCCTCGCATTCAATAGTCTTAGCTTCAATAAATCGGTGGTAAATATGTTCCCCTAAAGCCTCACGAATAACCGTATCCTTTTTTAATTCTTCCAGTGCCTCTTCTAAAGACATTGGTAAAAGGCTAACCCCTTGGGCATTAAGTTTTTCCTTGTCCATATCAAAAATATTGCCATCAACTTGTTTTGGCGGCTGGATACGGTTTTTGATGCCGTCTAAGCCTGCCTTTAAAATAACCGCTATAGCCAGATAGGGATTGGTAGATGGATCAGGATGACGTACCTCTAACCGTGTTGATACACCTCTTTTAGCCGGAACCCTGATTAAAGGACTCCTGTTTCGAGGTGACCAGGCAATATAAACCGGTGCCTCATACCCAGGAACTAAACGTTTATATGAATTTATAGTCGGATTAGTAATGGCTGTTAGTGCCCGGGCATGGGTCATCAAACCGCCAATAAAGTAATAAGCTATATCACTTAACTGAAGAGGATCATCTTTATCATAAAAGACGTTTTTGTCACCATTAAACAAAGATATATTACAATGCATACCTGACCCAGGAATACCATAAATCGGTTTGGGCATAAAAGTAGCATGAAGACCATGACGCTGAGCAATAGTACGGACCACAAATTTAAAAGTTGCTATATTATCTGCCGTCTTTAAAGCATCGGCATATTTAAAATCAATCTCATGCTGGCCCGGAGCTACTTCATGGTGAGAAGCCTCAATCTCAAAACCCATCTGCTGTAAGGTTATAACCATATCCCTACGAGCATCCTCACCCAAGTCAACTGGTGTCAAATCAAAATAGCCAGCTCGATCCTGAGTTTCGAGGGTAGGACGGCCGTTAGCATCAGTATAAAATAGGAAGAATTCCGCTTCCGGCCCTACGTTCATAGTATAACCAAGGGATTTAGCCTCATCAATTGCCCTTCTTAAGGCACCCCTCGGACAGCCCTCAAATGGGGTTCCATCAGCATTATAAACATCACAAATCAGGCGAGCCACTGCATCACCGTTGGGCCGCCACGGAAAAATACTAAAAGTAGATGGGTCTGGTCTAAGGTACATATCTGACTCTTCAATACGAACAAACCCCTCAATTGAAGAACCGTCAAACATCAATTCATTATTTAATGCCTTAGGCAGCTGGTTAACAGTAATAGCTACATTCTTTAAAACACCAAAAATATCAGTAAATTGTAACCTAACAAACTTTACATTTAAATCAGCCGCTTTTTTTAGAATTTCTTCCCGTTGGTCGGCCATAAGGTGTCTCCCCTCCTATAATATGAAAGCATCCCAAAAACAGGACGCTTTTTTTTCTAATCCATTCGATTATAGCACCAAGCCCCAGTATGTTTCAACAATTTTTGAAATAAGGCAACTCCCCGGCCGGCAAAGAAAAAATAGTTAAACCTGACCCAGAACCTCCGTAGCATATCCCAGAATACGTTTTAAGATCTCTTCTCGTTTAGCATCGCACGTCTTGAAGTAATGTCTCTAACCTCTCAAGGGTTAGTTACAGGAAACCTGCAGTTCTATTGCCTATATTACATGTTATGCAAAGAGATACGGGTAATTTCTGTACAGATCTGAAAAAATATATATGATTAGTTGGTTTTACGGGAGGCCAAAAGATTGGACATTGGGGAAAGCCTGGTAGGTTCGTATTTTAAATACGTTTTAGGGTGTAAAGTAGTAGTTTATAACTGCCATTTAGATACCGCTGGTGAGATTGATATAATTGCCCTCACCCCTGATGGAAAAGAAGTTTATATATGTGAAGTTTCTACTCACCTGCGCGGACTTCAATATGGTAAAAGCAATTCTGATACTTTAGCCAGAATAACCCATAAAATGGAAAGAGCGGCAGCCTTCGCTACCGCTAATTTTCCTGACCGGGAACCTATTTTTATGCTCTGGGCACCGGTTGTTTCCCGAGGACTAACTCGTTCTCTAAGAGAGATCCAGGGAAAACGGTCTACTCCCGGTATTAAAATTAAGCTTATGATAAATCGTGATTATACCGCCTCAATTCATCGTCTACGTGAGGTCGCCAGTAAAAACATTAAAACAACCGACGAACCTGCCTTTCGTATGCTGCAAATTCTAGAACATCTTAAATGATTTTTTCTTTCCTTTAAAATGGTGGTTTCAAAGGAGTTCTTCTTTTATGCTCACTGGAAGCAGCCATTTTTTCTATTTTATTTTTAGCTTCTGGTGGAGCCTCCCCTGTTAAAAGATAATTATCTAAGACTTCATAAGTAATTCCCATCTCATCTTCATCTGTCTGCCCAGACCATAATCCCGCCGAAGGAGCTTTATTAATAATTTTTTCCGGTATATTAAGATACCGGGCAAGTTCCCAAACTTCAGCCTTGACTAAATTGGCCAGGGGCAATAAATCGACACCCCCGTCACCATATTTAGTAAAATAACCCACTTTAAGTTCACTACGATTACCAGTACCAATAACCAAGTAATTTTTCTCATTTGCTTTAAAATACAAAGTCAGCATCCTAAGCCGGGGCTTTAAATTGGCAAAGGCCAGGTTTTTCTTCCGGGGATCATAGGGCTCACCTGTTAAAGTTAATACCAGTTGGTCATAGACCGAATCTAAATTCACTGTAACTACCGGCATTGACAGGTGTTCCGCCACAAGTTCAGCATCTTCAGCATCTTTTGGGTTACTGTGACAGGGCATGATAACTCCTAAACAGTTTTCCGGAAAAGCCCGACGGCAAAGAGCTGCCACTACTGCGGAATCAATACCTCCGCTTAAACCTATAACAACCCCTTTTGCCCCTGCTGCCTTTACCTGTTCCTTTAACCAATTAACCAGGTCAGATGTCATCTTCTTAGCATCCATATATTTATCCCCCTTGGGCCGCTTGAACCGGCCATATTTGAGTTCGAACCTCTACCGGGCTCATTTAGCGACCCCTTTGCCGCAAATAACCTTAAAAATACCTTTTAATTCCTTTTCTCTATTCAAAATATTTTTCCTTCTATATTATAATAGTCTAATTAAAAAAGAACCCCCGGATTACTCCGGAGGTTTCTATACTTATTGAGGACGATACTGGGGAATTCCACCCATCTGCTGTTGGGGTCCCATGTACCCAGGTTGAAACTGTTGCTGCTGTTGTAGCTGATTAAACATTCCACCCTGCTGGTACTGCATTTGCTGGCGTTCCTGCTGTAAATGTTGAGAGATTTGACTAATTTGCTGCTGGTTGGCCATATTTAGCTGGTACCAACCTCTTGATTGCATAATATCAAAAATATTTTTTAGTAAGTTTTGAGTATCCTGATGAACAACCATAAAATCCCTTTTCAGCTGATCATTAACACATTCATTGACTGCTGTATTATAACTATAAGTTAAGAATTTTTCACTTATCAAACAATCGCTGCAAATTGACTTATCATCAAGACGCTGCTGAATTGGCATGCTATTCCCCCCTACATTATTTGTTGTCCGTCCAGATGACGGATTAAGGTATTATAGTGACGCTGATGGGACTGCTGAATGGAAGTAAGTGCTTGTTTTAGCTGGGGATCAGTACACTCAGCTGCATACATCCCAAGCTTCTGGATCATTAACATTTCACAGCTTAAATTCTCGCGAAGCTGCATTAACTCCACTTGAGTTAAACCGGCCATTGAACTTCCTCCCTCCACATAAAATTGTTTAGCCAAAAATATTTTTCCCATTGGATACCAGTATATTCATTAAAATAAATACCAAAAAAAGCCATACCGGGATTACCCGGCATGGCTTTTTTCAATGAAGTAATTTATTTAAACGATTTTCATCAAACCCAATTACTACTTCTCCACCTATTATCAAAGTTGGTACAGCCATACGCTTTGTCCGATTAAACATTTCCTCCCTGGCCTCTGCATCAATGGAAATATCCTTTTCTTCAAAATCAACACCTTTATGGGAAAGATACTCTTTCACCATATGGCAACTGGGTCAAGTTGGTGCAGTGTAGACAATTACATTTTTCGGCATAACTTACCCTCCCGGTGTTTTTTCTTAAGTTCTCCAGAAAGGGTAAAAATCATGCTTCCTGAAATTACTTGCGCTTAAATAGAGAACCTAAAACTGTTTTAGTAGTACTTAACGTTACCCCAAGGAACCCTTTACCTTCACAAAGGATAGTTTCTAAGGCTGTTACCGCTTGTTCAATCTGTTCCTCAGTAACTATTAAAGGCGGTTCTAAACGAATAACATTAGGATTATTCAAAGTATATGCTGTAATAATCCGGAATTTATTAATCATCTCACCTGCTACCAAAGAACCGAAGTATTCACCAGCGAGTTCATTAACCTTACCTCGGGTTAATTTGTTCAGCAGTCCACCTACCGGTTGGTTAAACTCTACTCCGATTATTAAGCCGCGGCCTCTTACGTCTTTAATAATATCGTATTTTTCTTGAAGTTCTCTCAAACGGTCTATAAATAACCTGCCTTTAACCGCCGCTTGTCTGGCCAGATCCTTCTCTATCATAACTTCTAAAGTTGCCAGACCTGCTGCTGTTGCTAAACTATTGCCACCAAAAGTAGAAGTATGTAATAAAGCCTTATCCATACTGCCATAAGCCTTATCCCAAACCTCGGCCCGGGCAATATAAGCACCTATGGGCATTACGCCACCGCCAAGGGATTTAGCCAAACACATAATATCAGGTACTACGCCTTCATGCTCACAGGCAAACATATAACCTGTCCTGCCAAAACCTGTTTGAATTTCATCCAAAATTAATAAGGTGCCATAACGATCACACAGTTCCCGTGCACCTCTTAAGTAACCGTCCCGGGGAACGTTAACTCCACCTTCACCCTGAATTGGTTCAACTATAAAAGCAGCTACATCATTACGTAATAACCTGTCTTCCAAAGCTTTGAGGTCATCAAAAGGTACTGCCTCACAGTCTGGAAGTAATGACCCAAAAGGCTTCTGATACTTCTCCCGACCAGTAACAGATAATGAGCCAAAGCTCTTACCATGAAAAGAATTTTCACAATAAATAATCTTATTGCGCCCCGTAGCGGCTCTGGCTAATTTTAATGCACCTTCCACTGTTTCTGTACCACTATTGCTAAAAAAGACCCGTTCCAAATCGCCGGGAGTTACCTTAGCCAGGTTATGGGCCAAGGCTGCCGCCAGTGGATTTAAAGAAGCTTGTAGAAGGTTTGGTCGCCCCATAGCTTTCTTAACTGCATTTAAAACTTCCGGTGGATTATGTCCTAAGTTTAAAGCTCCATAGCCACCGAGAAAGTCAAGATAAGTATTTCCCTCACTATCCCAAACATGAACACCTTCGGACCTTACAAAACCTTTATCAAAATCAAGTAAACTCAACATTTGGGCCAAACTGGGATTAATATATTTACGATAATATTCCCTTGCTTCTTTACGACTAAAATTTAATGCCTGATCAAGGTTAATTAATGCTTCTTTATTCAAAGTTCCCACTAACCTTTCCTAAAATACTTACATTCTATTTTTTAAAAAAATTTTTAATTAATATCAAAAACTATTTTTGTATTTAATTTATTTTACCATTTTTAGCTTAAATTTGTCTAATAATCCTGGTTGACTGTTCTATCATGTTAAACCTTTTATTTTTTTAAGTCTGGATCAGGGTACCATTAGGGACATAAATTACTCCTTATATTCTTACTTAATTTAGACAGACTAAATCATGTACAGGGACAAAAAACTATTTTAAAGGAGGCTGCTTTTTTTTATGACAGTAGGTTCAAAAATGCACCAAACTTTGGTAAGTCTTGAAGGAGCCCTGGCTAATATGAAAACTTTTGCTCTGGATACTGAAGATCAAAATGCTAAAAAACAATTTAGCGATTTAGCCAACCAGCTAGATAGTATAACCCAGAGCTTTAAAGACCGCGTAAACTATATCGAAAGCCAGGAACCTCAGTACAAAGTATACCAACAGGCTCAACAGCAGGCTCAACAGCAACAGCAAAAACAACAACAGTAATTAAAGTAGTTTTTGTCCCTTTTCAATATAAAGCCCCCTTTCTTTTGGGGGCTTTTTTATTGGTAAACCAACCGGGTCACTACCCGTTTTTTTTTTGGGGGGAAATATCACACTTTTATACAGTGCTCATATTATACAGTAGGGGTTAGGAAATCCTGTTTCTACCTAAAAATCTGAGGCAGATGATTAAACCTTTTCTCAAACTAAACTAAATATTTTACAAGGAGGATTTATCATGAGTGGTTTCTTTGGCAGCGACTTTATTGCTTTCTTTCTATTCTTAATTCTTATTTTATTAGTCGCCGGAGTAGGTTACGGTTATTAGCAAAAAACTAATAATCCCTATTAGTCCCCACTTACTATAATGTCCCCCAGTAGTAAGCAGTAAAATTCAAACATTTATGAAAAACGGAGGATTGATCATGGGCAGTTGCGGTGGTTGGTCTGGTTATGACGTGTGGTTTTGGGGATTCTTCCTCTTCTTAATCATAATCCTGTTATTTACTGGATTCTTTTATGGTGGCTACAGTAAATAAGATACCTTTCCAAAAATAAACCTTAAATTTTAATAAGGAGGAATTTATAATGGGCAACTTCCTTGATAGTTTCTGTGGTAGCGACTATATCGCTTTCTTCCTATTCTTAATTCTCATTTTATTAATCGCCGGAGTAGGTTACGGCGGATATAGTAAATAAATTAATTACGCCTCTATTACCGCCCACTTACCAGACTTTTTTAACCTAGGTGTGGGCGGTAACTTCAAACCTTATCTCAGGAAGAAAAATAAATAACCTACTCCCGTAATAACTTTTTTAGCCCTCCATTGAGGGCTTTATATAAGATAAATTATAATAAGCACCGTAATATGCAGTATTTGATCAACCATATTTACAAAGTCCGCGCGAGAAAGCCCACGGCTTCAGACGTGGGATGAAAGCGCGGATTATTATTTATCGAACGTATGTTGCTATTTTGCTCTGGTTCAGGTATTATGTTGTTATGGAACAGAAATATAGACACAAACATACGTCCGTATCACTGGTTAACTATCATTTTGTATGGTGTCCGCGCTACCGACGCAAGGTGCTAGTCGGGCCTGTCGAAGCCAGGCTGAGAGAGTTGATTCGAGAAGTAGCTGAGAAACTAGACTTAGTAATCCTGGCTCTAGAGATTATGCCCGACCACCTGCACCTGTTTGTCAACGCGCCGCCTAATTTAGCACCGCATAACATT
>JASKKH010000004.1 GCA_030154265.1 Clostridia bacterium | reverse complement strand
CGGCTGTTAACCGAGTGGTTGCAGGTTCGAGTCCTGCCCGGGGAGCCAGCTACATAGTATTTAAGCCCTGTGGGTTGTTTTAATCCACAGGGCTTTTGTATGTATTTAACCTGGGGAACTAACTCTACTGGTCTTTTTTATTTCTTTTGTATTTAACTCTTTTGTATTTAACATGGGGAACCTAACCTGGGAAGCAGGTTTTCTTTCTTAAGTACTATTTCTTTGTGCTTAGGTTTTATATGGTTCTACATTGGGGTATGCTGTTAGATAAATAGGTTTTATACTAAAAGTTGGGGTATAGCAGTCAGAAATTTAAGGTTTATAGGGAATAAATTTACAAGTTGTAACGTTTCGAAAAAGCAGGTATAGTTAGTGAAATAAAAGGTTTACAAGAAGTACGCAATAACAATTTTGGTGTATATACGGAAATATTTAATTACATGGAGAGGGGGTAGAATTTAATGTTATTTTTTGAATTCAGACGCCTAATCTTATTGAGGCGCTTTATTTTTAAAGCATTTGCAGGTGTAAATAGTGAATTAGAAAAATGGAAGCAGATTGCATCAAATTCTCCTGATTATGAATTAAAGAAGCAGGCCCTTGCCAGCTTAACAAATAAAAAATTTCATTGCCAAGGTGGTAGTGTTTTTGCTATATGGGCAAAAAATTATCAAGCAGAGTTAATTAAGGCTATTGTAGCCTTACAAACTATTAGCGATTATTTAGATAATCTATGTGATAGAGCAGGAATCTTTGACGAAGAGGCTTTTCGCCAGTTACACAAGGCCTTTATTGATGCGTTAACTCCTGAAGCTGATATAAGTAATGACTATTATGCTAAGTATCCTTTTTACTCTGATGGAGGTTATCTAAAGTCTTTAGTAAAAACTTGTCAGGAGGTTTTAAGATTTTTACCTTCTTACAAATTAGTTCAAGGTATGGTTTTGCGCTTGGGGCAATATTATTGTAATTTACAGGCGACCAAACATATTGAATTTGAAAATAGACAAAAAAGATTAAAATCATGGCTAAAGCCTTTACTTTCTGAAATTGATAATGATTTATATTGGTGGGAGTTAGCCGCGGCTACAGGTTCTACATTGGGTATTTTTGTTCTCATGGCTTTGGCCGCTTGGGAGGATTTAAACGAAATAGAGATAAAAAAAGTTTATGAAGCTTACTTTCCGTGGATTGGAGGATTACATATCCTACTTGACTATTATATCGACCAGCAGGAAGATAAAGAAGGAGGAGATTTAAATTTTGTAGCCTACTATAATAATGATTTTGAAGCCGGAGAACGTCTAAAGCTATTTCTAAAAAAATCACTTGAAAAAGCAAATAATCTAATAGACCCCTCTTTTCATTTATTAATAGTACAGGGATTACCAGCACTATATTTTTCAGATTCAAAACTGGCTTCTCAATATAAAGTTTATGCCTGGAAGGATGTTCTTTTGAATGCTGGGCCATATTCTCGAAATTTATATAGGCTATGCAAAGCATTACGTAAAATAAAAATAATATAAAACAGCTTGAAAAAGAGAACATATTTTGACTAAACTGTATTGTCCAGGAGGTCTAAATTACATGTAGAATAATTTTCTACTGGTTTAGAAATTTTTTTGACTATCATTGCCAATTCATCTTTCACTGGATTAAAAGGAAGTTTTTCTAAAGCTGATAAAGCTTCGGATATATGGTTTTGGGCTATCTCTAGAGTATAATGGTCACACCTAAGTTTTTTGGTCTCACCAATTAATTTTTTTATTTCTACCTGAGATAAACCTCGCCTAATTTTTTCTTTCCAATTAGAAGTTTTTTTTGTAAGTTCTAAAAATCGTAATACGGGTAAGGTAAGCAGACCTTGCCTTAAATCTTGATAACATGATTTTCCAATTTCTTCACTAGTGCCATATAAATCAAGGAAATCATCTATTATTTGATAGGCTAGGCCTAAGTGCCAGCCGAATAGGGCTAATAAATCTTGATGAGATTGTTTTAAACAACCAACCATGCTTCCACATCGACATGCAGTACTAATGAGTATGGCTGTTTTTTGCCCTATATATCTATAATATGATTTTAGGTCCGAAACAGTATTTGATGAACCTTCCATAAGCTGTTCAATTTCTCCTGTACACATTGAACGAATGGCTTTTGTAACTTCATTAAGAATTTTGTTTTTATCTTTAGATAGTAGGTTAAAGGCAGTTGCAAAAAGATAGTCGCCAACAAGAACAGCGGGTATAGTTCCACAAAGATGGTGCAGTGCGGGGTGATTGCGGCGTATGTTAGCACCATCAAGAATATCATCATGAACTAAAGAAGCTAAGTGAATTAATTCTATTGCGGCAGCGACTTGTTGAGCTTCTATTTTGTTGTGAATACCATATTGTGCACATAAAAGAACTAGCTTAGGCCGTAGACCTTTTCCCCCTTTTATAATATGGTCTAGAAACTCTTGTAAATGTTTGTTAGGTGTATCAAGTGTATTAATTAAAACAGCATTAAAATCTCCTAATGTCAAAGCAATTCTCCTTTAAAACATATTTTATTTTTCTTAATCTGCTTAATCTAACGGGCATATGTTAAACGCGGACCCAGGGGGCTTTACTTCCCTGCCAAGCCGCTGCTGTGAATGAGACTGATTGGAGCCCTGTTCATGGAATTTGGCGAAAATTCTAACCTAACTAGGAATTTACATTAATTTGGGACTTGATCATATAACTAAGCCTATTACTAAAGGATATTTTAATTTATTATTGCTAAAATCATCAATTTCTATTTGTCTAAATAAGATAAAGTTATATTTTATATTTTTTTATGATATTGCTCGTAAAAGTATAAAATTAAGAGCTATTAAGAGCTATTTTACAATTTAAGCATTTAAAAACAAAAAAGTGGAAATATAATATCTAGGATTAATTTGCTAAAAGGAAAAAGTTGTAGTATAAATAAAGTCAAAGAAGGGCAAAAGGTTAATAAAGGACAAAAATAGTATGTAAAATAGGGGGTGGCCGGATGGGATGGAAGGTAAAACTTTGGCTGACCAAATTGAAAGCTATATAAAAGGTTTATTTAAATTAAATACTGATGGCATTGTAGAATTAAAGCGCCAGGAATTAGCTCAACAATTTACTTGTGTTCCGTCTCAAATTAGTTACGTTTTAAGTACTAGATTTACTGTCGACAGGGGATATATAGTAGAAAGTCGACGAGGAGGTGGTGGATACGTTCGGATTATTAGAATACCTTTAAATGTAGAAGAGAAATTAAAAAAATGGGTTCAAGGAGCAATGGGGGAATATATATCACAAGATGCGGCTTTGGAATTATTAGAACGTTTATTTGAAGAAGAGTTAATTACTAGGAGGGAACAAATATTATTAACAGCGGTTGTAAAAAGAAATGCCCTACCTATAGAATTACCTGAACGTGACCGTGTACGCGCTTCTATAATTAAATCGATTATTCTAACCTTGCTGCGTGATGATTTCCCCAGCAAGATTTAAAGGGGGATAAAAATGCTTTGTGAACGTTGTCAAGAAAAAACTGCAAGTGTCCATGTCACGAAGATAGTTAATGGAAAGAAGACTGAACTTAATCTCTGTCAGGAGTGCGCTCGGGAACTTCAGCCTCAACTTAATTTTTCAATCCCTAAGTTTTTAGCGGGATTATTTGATTATGGAACGGATTTTGATGTAACGGAACCTCAAGTATGTGAACGTTGTAAAGAATGTGGAATGACATATGAAGAGTTTCAACAGACAGGGCGTTTAGGGTGTGCAGAATGTTATCGTTATCTTGCTTCGCGTTTAAATCCTTTAATTAAGCGTATTCATGGTAGCCAAGAACACAGGGGAAAAGTACCTAAAAGAGCCGGAGGCAACTTGCGAATTCGTAGAGAAGTTGAGAGGCTTCGTGTTCAATTAAAGCAATTGGTTGAACATGAGGAATTTGAAAAAGCGGCTGAGGTAAGGGATCGCATACGTGAATTAGAACGTTATTTAGGAAATTAGGAGGGCTGGAATATGGTATTAGATTTAGAAAAGGTAAGTAAATGGATGGAGGGATCCGGCCCCCATGCAGATATAGTTATTTCTAGTCGTATTCGGTTAGCACGAAACTTAAAGGGTATTCCTTTTTCTAATTTAATGACGAAGCAACACCAAGTTAAAGTTATTGAGCAGGTTAATAATGCCATAAATGCACCGGGTGTCATTCAATCAGTAGGGAAATTGAATTTATATTCTTTAAAGGAATTATCACCTTTAGAGAGGCAAATATTAGTAGAAAAACACATTATTAGTCCAGAATTAGCTGAAGCACAGGGAGAAAGAGCTGTTGTTTTAAGAAATGATGATGCATTGAGTATCATGGTAAACGAAGAAGATCATATACGGCTTCAATGTCTTTTACCAGCCTTAATGCTTCACGAAGCATGGCGTTTAGCTGATGCTGCTGATGATGCTTTCGAGAATGAACTTGAATTTTCTTTTGATCAGCAACTTGGATTTCTTACATCTTGCCCCACAAATGTAGGCACAGGCCTTAGGGCTTCGACTATGCTCCACTTACCTGCTCTTGTACTTACTAAACAAGCTGGAAAAGTATTATCAGCTTTGACTAAAGTAGGAGTAGCGGTTAGAGGACTTTATGGTGAAGGAACAGAGTCCCAAGGCAACCTATTCCAGGTATCTAATCAGCTTACCCTCGGACATTCCGAAGAGGAAATAATAAACAACCTATCTATCGTGACTGTTAGATTAGCTGATCAAGAACGTGAAGCTAGAGAACTTTTACGCAAACAGAATCTTTGGAAACTGGAAGATCGTATTTGGCGTGCATATGGAGTTTTAACTAATGCTCGTATACTAAGTGCACAAGAAGCTTTACAGTTAATATCTGATGTACGATTAGGAGTAGAGATGAACATCTTAAAGTCACCAGATCAAAGGCTGTTAAACCAATTAATGGTTCAAGTTCAGCCAGCCTATTTACAATTAAAAAATAAGAAAGAAATGACGCCTTTTGATCGTGATGTATACAGAGCTCAAATGGTACGTAAACTTTTAGCGATGCCAAGCTAAAAATAGTTTTTTTACTATCTTGGAGGTGAATAACATGCCACCACGTTTTACCGAGAGGGCTAAAAGAGTTTTACGCTTAGCTCAGGAAGAAGCTCAGGCTTTAAATCATTCAGCTATTGGAACAGAACACTTATTGCTTGGAATCTTACGTGAGAGTGATAGTGTTGCTGCTCGTGCTCTAACTAATCTTGGTATTAACATAAAGGCAATTCGGGATGAGATACGCAAGGTTATTAAACCGGGAGATATAAATCCTACTACTGGGGAAATTAGCCTTACACCACGTGCCAAGAGAGTTTTAGAACTGGCCAATGAGGAAGCAAGAAAACAGGGAGTAAATTTTGTTGGAACAGAACATATTTTACTTGGGTTGTTACAAGAAGGCGAAGGAATGGCAGCCCAGGTGCTAAATGGGATAGGAGTTAGTCCTGATAAAATACGCCAACAAATTACGGGTTTATTAGGTGGTACTGGGCAGCAGTCCCAAGGAGGGTGGACTGTATTCCTTGGTAACTTACCCTTCGGTTTTGGAGGACAACAACCTGGGGGTCCAGGTTTCCAAGGTTTTCCCAACCCTATGGGGAGCAAAATGCAAGAAAGTCGACCAGGGCAGACTTCTGTCATGGATCAATTTAGTAGAGATCTCACCCAAATGGCTAGAGAAGATAAATTGGACCCTGTTGTTGGACGCGAAAAGGAGATTGAACGGGTTATCCAGATTTTAAGTCGAAGGACTAAAAATAACCCTGTATTAATCGGTGACCCTGGGGTTGGTAAAACAGCTATTGTTGAAGGCCTTGCCCAAAAAATTGTACAAAACCAGGTTCCAGAAGTTTTACGTGATAAGAGAGTAGTTGCTTTAGATATGTCTGGTATGGTAGCAGGTACTAAATACAGGGGAGAATTTGAAGAGCGTTTTAAGAAGGTAATGGATGAGATTCGTAATGCAGGTAATGTAATTCTCTTTATTGACGAGCTGCATACCCTAATTGGTGCTGGGGCAGCTGAGGGAGCAATAGATGCAGCAAACATTCTAAAACCAGCTCTAGCCAGGGGAGAATTACAAACAATAGGTGCAACAACAATAGATGAGTACCGCAAACATATTGAACGGGATGCTGCTTTGGAACGACGTTTCCAAGCGGTTATGGTTGAGGAACCCACAGTAGAGGAGACCATTGAAATTTTAAAAGGACTGCGTGATCGTTATGAAGCTCATCACTGTGTTAAGATTTCCGATGAAGCTCTAGAAGCTGCTGCAAAACTCTCAGATCGTTATATAACTGATCGTTATTTGCCAGACAAAGCTATCGATTTAATTGATGAGGCTGCTTCAAGAGTTCGTCTAAAAGATTATACTGCTCCTGATGATGTCAAAAAACTAGAAGCTCGCCTTGAAGAGGTAGAAAAGGAAAAGGCTGCGGCAATTAGCAGTCAGGAGTTTGAAAAAGCAGCTACACTAAGGGATGAAGAGAAAAAAATTAAAGAGGAATTAGAACTAAAGAAAAATGAGTGGCATAAGGAAAAAGGCTTAGAAAAGTCGACTGTTACAACCGAAGATATTGCTTATATTGTTTCTAGCTGGACTGGAGTTCCAGTTAACCAGTTGGCCCAGGAAGAAAGTGAACGACTATTACATCTGGAAGAAATTTTACATCAACGTGTAATTGGTCAAGATGAAGCCGTTAAGGCTGTAGCTAGAGCTGTTCGTAGAGCTAGGGCGGGGCTAAAGGATCCTGGACGTCCCATTGGCTCCTTCATATTCCTGGGGCCGACAGGTGTTGGTAAGACAGAATTGGCAAGAGCATTAGCAGAGGCTCTCTTTGGTGACGAAGATGCTATGGTACGTTTCGATATGTCCGAGTATATGGAGAAACATACTGTTTCTCGATTAGTTGGAGCTCCTCCAGGGTATGTTGGGTATGAGGAAAGCGGGCAACTGACAGAGGCAGTACGTCGTCGGCCCTATAGTGTAATCCTATTTGATGAAATTGAGAAAGCACATCCAGATATATTTAATGTTTTACTTCAGGTTTTGGATGATGGACGTTTGACAGATGCTAAAGGTCGTACCGTTGATTTCCGCAATACCGTTATCATTATGACCTCAAATGTAGGTGCTAGTACCATTAAACGCAAGAGCCTTGGCTTTAATGCTTCAACGAGTATGGTAAGTGCTGATTCTTACGAAAGCATGAAAAAGAATATAATGGAGGAATTAAGGCGTACATTTCGGCCGGAATTCCTTAACAGGGTTGATGATCTTATTGTCTTCCATGCCCTTTCCATGGATGACATTAAAAAGATAGTAGACCTAATGCTAAATGAACTAAATAAGCGTTTAGAAGAAAATAACCTGAAGATAGAAGTTACCGAAGAAGCCAAGGAAATATTGGTCAAAGAAGGGTTTGACGAGGCTTTTGGGGCTCGTCCCTTACGAAGAGCTATACAAAGTCTTATTGAAAATAAACTATCAGATGAAATGCTAGCAGGAAAGTTTAAACCTGGTGATAAAGTAAGAGTCACTGCAAGAGAAGGACAAATTGAAATGGAGAAGGTATAAGGAGTAGAAAGAGCACTTAAAAAGTGCTCTTTTTTGTATTGGGGTTTACTTTTAAGAAGATAATATAGAAAAGTGAAATAAAAAATAATAGGAGATATTCCTAATTTATAGAGGGAGGGTAAATATGCGTAATAAAACTTCTGATGAACAAATTCGCCAGCAGGTCAAATCCTTGTTAGAGAAAGATAAAAATTTAAGTGCTTATAGTATTTCAGCTGATGTTGTAGAGGGAGAGATCCAATTACAAGGTATTGTAGATACACTTAAGGAAAAACAGCTGGCTGAAAAAATTGTAAAACAGGTTCCCCAGGTGAGAGGTGTTGCTAACGGTATATCTATAAGTACTGATGGTGCAGCTAAACAGGAAGATGTTGAAATGGAAGTTCAGGAGGAGTTAGAAGCTGCTCCAAATGTCAATCTACACAATATTGGGATCGGACATGTCAATAGTGATGGTGAGGTTATTTTAAAGGGAACCACAGATAATCCTTCTGAAATTAAAGCAGCTCAGAAAGCTGCATCGAAAGCCAGGGGCGTAACAAAAATAATAAATCAAGTCAATCTAGGAACAAGAGAACCTAATTTAGAAAACGTTTTCCATAGTCAGGTTAATAATGATACGGAATAATTTTTCTTATTGTAAGTTTAAAAGGTGATAGGTAATAGGTTTCAAGTTTGTGCCCTGGAGGACCATAATAAAATAAAACAAGTACAGGTTCTAGCTCTTTAGGATTTTTGGGGTTACAAGGAAAAAGTTCTAAAAAACTATGTCGACGCAAACTGGAAGAAGGTTTATTATTAAGTTCAGGTAAGTTTAAACGCATAAAATCACTATCTAATATTTGTTTTAAGTAGGCAGAACGTTGTTCCTTTGTAAGAGGAGAGGATGGTACCCAATGGGGCCAGTGATGGCTACGATCTCGACAAAGAAAATCATATTTAAGAAGTTGGAAAAACAAATCCAGACTAGAGTATTTTTGCTCAGGTGCTTTTACAAAAGTGCTACTAAATTCTTCATTAATAAAATTTGCCAAGATATTGAAAAGGTTATTTTGGCTATGCCCTTGCCTGAATAATTGCTGTTCTTCCCAAAAATCTGCAAAAGAAGAATAAAAAGCAAAATAACTTTTATTGAAAAAGACCTCAACAAGATATTTTAACGAGTTTTTAACTAGATGACTATTGCCATAGTATTTTAAAAGGGTTTCAATTCGATGTAGTTTTAACATTTCCTCATAACTAAGAGTTTTGCTTGCCAGAACTTCATAAGGAGGACGGTTAATATATAAGTAACCAAACTCTGTAGAATTATTCCTTAAGACTGTACCTTTTAATAATTTAAGAAAACCAAGCTGAATTTCTTCAGGTTCTAAGGAATAAACGGCATCAAAACTCTTTGCTACACCATTATAAGTTTCTCCGGGTAAACCTGCTATAAGGTCTAAGTGTAGATCTATATTATTTGCTTTTTTTAGAGCCTTAATATTTTCAGCTAAACGAGGCCAGTTTTGTTTACGGTTACATTTAAGATTAATTTTTTCATCAATTGTTTGTACACCAATTTCAAACTGAAAAGTATTTGGAGGTATCTTTGATAGAAAATCTATAACTTCATTGTCTAAAAGGTCACCTGCAATTTCAAAATAAAAACGGGTTCTAGGCTTGAGGGAAATTAGAAATTCCCATATAGCCAGAGCTCTTTTTTTATTCGCATTAAAAGTGCGATCAACAAACTTTATTTCCTTTACTCCAATAGCCAGTAATTTTTTAATGTCTTCTTTAACCCTTTCTAAAGGGAGATAACGGAGGCCAGAAGTACTAGAGGATAGACAAAAGTTACAGGCAAAAGGGCAACCCCTTGAGCATTCGTAATATACGGTGCGATTTTGGAGGTTACTATTTTTTAAAATAATGTCATCATCATATGGAAAAGGAATTACTTCAAGAGGGATTGTTTGTTGGTTACTAGTATTAATAATAATTTTGCCTTGATAACGAAAGGCTAGACCTGGTATATCAAAAGGATTAAAAGTATCAATATTATTTAATTGTTCTAGTAGTTTTCGGAAACTTAATTCGCCTTCACCTATAATCACAAAGTCAACTGTTGGGTTTTGGTTTAAAAATTCTTCTGTTTCAAAAGAGACCTCCGGGCCACCACAAAGGATTAGAAGTTCCGGGCGGACTTTTTTTAAAATGTTAATTACATTTATTGTTTGTTCCAAATTCCAAATATAGCATGAAAAGGCTACTAGTTCTGGTTTAGATTGGTAGATATAAGCTGCTATTTGTTCTGGGTGATCATTTATAGTGAATTCTTCAAATTTTATGTTATGAGGTAACTCACGACAATAAGCTTTAAGATATCTTATTGCTAAGTTAACATGAATATATTTAGCATTTAGAGTGGTTAAAAGGATACGCAAGACGTGAATTGCCTCCTGGCTTTTAGGGTTAAGATCTCTAAGTTCTCAAGGCAATCTTTTAATAGTGTCTCAATTTCTAATGCTTTTTCAGCCTTTTCAACAAGTTTTAGTGGAGGCTTTGTAGCCGGATGTTTTGGTACAAAAAGCGTACAACAGTCGTCATATGGTCGAATGGATATATCAAAAGTACCAATACGACGAGCTACTTCGACAATTTCACTTTTATCCCAAGCAACAAGGGGTCTTAGTACGGGAATATCGACCACTTTATTAATTACTGACATACTTTGAAGAGTTTGACTAGCAACTTGTCCAAGGTTTTCTCCGGTCAAAAGAGCCAGTGCTTTTTCTTTTTCTGCTACCAATTGAGCTATACGGAACATCATCCGCCGCATAATTGTAACATAGAATTCTTCGGGACAATGTTGCCGGATAGATTTTTGAATTTCTGTAAAAGGGGCTATTACCAAGCGAAAGCTATTAGAATAATTAGCTAGAGCCTGGCAAAGGTCTATAACTTTTTCTTTGGAGCGTTCACTGGTAAAAGGGAAACTATAAAAGTGAAGGCCTGTTAATTCAAGACCTCGTTTTAATCCCATATAACCGGCTACAGGACTGTCAATACCACCGGATATAAGGAGTAAACCACGTCCTGTTACTCCTACAGGCAGGCCACCACAACCTGGAATGGTACGAGAATATATGTAAGCACCTTCATTACGAATTTCAACATTTATTACTCGGTCAGGGTTATGAACATCTACACTTTGGTTTTGACTGTTAGTTAGCAAGTAAGCTCCTAATTGTTTATTTATTTCCGGGGATTTAAGAGGAAATTTCTTATTAGGGCGTTGAGTTCTAACTTTAAATGTTTTACCTGGTGTATCCAGTAAGACCTTTAAGGCTGTTTTTGATATAGCATCCATATCTAAAGTGGTAGTAACTGTAGGACTCATTGATATAATTCCAAATACATTTTGCAATCGTTGACTTACTTCGTTAAGGTCGTCTTCTATCTCAATGAAAATGCGACCATAGGTTTTCCGCATTTTGTGTGTTTTCAAACCAGCTAATGCATAGCGCATATTTTCAAGAAGTTTATCTTCGAAATAGGGTCTATTATTTCCTTTAAGGCTAATTTCACCATAACGCACCAGCAAGGTTGTATACATTTAAATGCCTCCAGTAATATATTTTTTATAAAGCTCTTAGCTCGGATACACATTCCTTTAAGGCAGCCACAGTGGGCTCGATCTGTTCTTGGGTATTTAATGCACCAAGACTGATGCGGATAGTTCCTTCAAGATGTTCAGGTGATAGTTTTAAGGCCTTAAGAACATGACTAGCACCCTCAAATCTGGAGTGGCAAGCTGACCCGGTAGATACATACACACCTTTTTGTTCAAGCATATGAATTAATATTTCGGCTCTTATTCCGGGAAAGGAAACACTTAGAATATGAGGGGCGCCCTTTTCGGGTTCAGGACCATTGATGTAAGTATTTGGAATATCATTGATTAACTGGTGAGCCAAGGTTACTTTAAATTCTCGCATTTTTGCTACACGTTCTTCGAAATTATTACCAGCAAGTTTTGCTGCCACACCGAAACCAACAATACCTGCGGTATTTTCTGTTCCAGAACGCTTGCCGTTTTCTTGATTACCACCGACCATAAAGGGTTCTATATGTAACCCTTTTCTAACATATAAAGCTCCAGTACCTTTAGGACCGTGTATCTTATGGCTGCTTATTGACATAAGGTCAATATTTTCTCTATGACAGTTTAAAGGGATTTTGCCATATCCCTGTACATGGTCAACATGTAAAACCGCTTTGCTTTTCTTATGTACTAAATCAGCAATTTCTGCAATAGGTTGTTGTGATCCCATCTCGTTATTTACACTCATAATGCTAACCAAGATAGTTTCTTTTCTTAAGGAAGATTCAACATCTTTTAAACTGATGACTCCATCAGAATTAACAGGTAAATACGTAACCTCAAAACCCTCTGTTTCAAGTCTTTTACAGGCCGCCAGAACAGAAGAATGTTCTATAGAAGTGGTAATTATATGTTTGCCTTGGCGTTGCCGAGCTTTGGTTAGACCATATAATACCCAGTTATTAGCTTCAGTTCCTCCGGAAGTAAAGTAAATTTCTGAAGTGTCAGCATCTATTAATTTAGCTACTTGATAACGAGCCTCATTTAGAGCTTTTTCAGCTTTTAATCCAAGACCATGAAGTGATGAGGGGTTGCCGTAGTTTATTTCAAGCATTTTAGTCATTGCTTTTACAACCTCGGGTAATACAGCAGTTGTAGCACTGTTATCCAGGTAAATAATTGGGCCCAAATGAAAACCTCCCTTAATTTGTACCTTGATAATAGTATTATAACAACAATTCTATAAACCTTAAAATTTTTTAGCACCATTCTGTGTTTTTCTTCATATTTTAAAATAAAATCTCGTCACCTTTATAAGGAGTGACGCACATGCACAGAGTGGAAAAAGCACTTTCTCGACACAAACACAATATTTTATGTTTACCAAATGTAATTGGAGTTGGCAAAGGTTTTAAAGATGTACGTGGTAAAACTACAGATAAACCTGCATTAATAGTATTTGTTAAGGAGAAATTACCAGTATCAAAGCTTCAGCGGGAAGCCAAGGTTCCACAGGTTTTAGACGGAGCAGAAACTGATGTTATTGAAGTTGGTGAATTACGCCTCTTAGGTCGTACAGATTATTTACGGCCGGCACCACCAGGAGTTAGTATTGGGCATTATAAAATTACTGCAGGTACGTTTGGTGCAGTTGTAAAAGACAAACGAACAGGGGAACCTCTTATTCTCTCCAATAATCATGTTTTGGCTAATATAAGTAATGGAAAAGATGGTAGAGCTAAGATTGGCGATCCTATTTTACAACCTGGACCCTATGATGGAGGAACTAAAGATCGGGTTATAGGGTATTTAGAACGTTTTGTTCCATTAAATCCCGAGATTGAGGAGGTAACATGTAGTAAAGCCTTACAGGTACAAAGGTTCTTAAATAATCTCATTCGCTTATTTAGACCTTATTACCAAGTTAATATGAAAAAACTTTCTTTAGAAACTAATATCGTCGATTGTGCTGTGGCTAGACCTGTCAGCAAGGATGCTATTAGTCCTGAAATTTTGGAACTAGGAGCAGTTAAAGGGGTTAGACAGCCTGAAGTAGGTATGGAAATAGTAAAGAGCGGGCGTTCAAGTGGTATTACCCGCTCCGAAATTAAGGCAGTAGATGCTACAGTAAAAGTTATCCTTGAAGAAGGATTAACCGGGGTATTTAGTGATCAATTTGTTACTGGACCTATAGCCCAACCGGGCGATAGCGGTTCGTTGATAATGGATAATGAAAATTATGCTGTTGGACTTTTATTTGCTGGGTCAGATCAGACGTCCATTGGCAATAATATTTATAATGTAATGGAGAAATTAGAAGTTGAGTTCTAATTACATTGTTAACTGTCCACCAGGAACATCAACTATTTGAAGTATATCTTCTTCTTCACCGGTTAAAGCATTAATATAAATTAAATATCGGGTATCATCAAATTTTGTGCTAAATTCATAACATAGCTTTTCTATACCTCCGGGTAAGGGGATGAGAGCTAATCTCGTATTATCTACCTTTACTTGGGGGCTTAATTTTTTTCTGGCTTCTTCCATGGTTAGTTTAGGTTCTGGTATTTTTCGGTTTTCATTATGGGACATATAATATTGGGTTGCATCCCAACCGGTTATTTCACCATTATCAAGTGCTACCTTAACTTTAATTTGATCTGGATAAATGATTATATTATCTTCTTTGGCAGCAAAAGTAATTAATTGATTATTATCTTGTCGTATACTGTAAGTTGGTTCCATGTTATCAAAACCATGTGCTTTTAAGAAAGAAGTTGCTCGTTCTACAACTCTGTTAGCATCTAATTTAGGAACATCTACGGGTCGCGTATTAAGCATTGATATAATTTGTCCGCCTTGTTTACTCACATCTATGTTGACATTTACGTTGGCACGATTTTTATCAATTAGGTTAAAGGCAAAAGCCGGAATACGACCGTTGCTGGTTCGGGTGCTATTAATATTGTAATTGCTGTTACTAGCATCATTGGCAAAAGCTGTTGCTTTGCGCCCGGCTTCGTTTTGAGATATATTACTGCCAGTCAAGCCTAAAGGCTTTCTTTTTTCGAGATGATCGGAGAAAGGACCGTCATAGTTAAGGGTTGGAAGGTTTTTGAGGTGTCGGTCTGTTCTGACAAAACCATCCAAAGGTCCGGGTTTTCCCTCAACAGGAACAGCAAGGTTAGCTATTGTTTTAAGGGGTTGTGGCATACGTGTTCCATAATAACTGCTCCAACGTATAGTTTTATTAGATACTTGATCCTCAATTTTATGGAGTTCCTTTGTTAATCCTTCCATTTCATTACGGAAACGTATTAATTGTTTAATTTCTTGTTTAGTTAGCTCATCTCCTCGGGCCAATTTTCTGGCAAGGTAATTACTGTAATCGCTGGTTTGTGCCAAGAACTTACTTATGTTTATTAATCTAATATCAGGGGTTGGTAACTGACTAAGGGATAGATGTGCACCGGCAGCTTGATTCCAAGCCTCAGTAAGATGTACAGCTTGTTGACGGGGAGAATTACTGGCTAAAAATTTCCCCATACTTACTTGAGCTTGTTCGGTGTAATTTAGAAGGTTATAAAAATCACGTTGTCCTGCTGCTTCTACTGCATTTGATAAAGACATACGGTTAGCTCTTTCCCAAAATCCCCAGCTAATAGCCAATAAAAGAGCCAGGGAAAGAATAATCGTTGTTACTTTACGTGTCAAACTAAGCACCTTCCTTATTAAAGTTTAAAGGGCGAATACATGGTTACCAATTTGTGTAACAATCGAACGCGTCCAGATCCAGGGACTGACTGGTTTATTTGGGTTCCAAAAGAAAAGTGATTCATAGGTAGGATCCCAACCATTCAAGGCATCAGCGGCAGCCCGCCTGGGTCCACTCAAATCACTGACTCTCCAGATAAGGCCGTTATGGACACTTTCAAAAGCCCAGGGTTCATAGATTACTCCGCTAATAGTAGACGGGAATAATGAGCTTTGAACACGATTTAAGACCACTGCACCTACAGCTACTTGTCCTTCATATGGTTCATTACCCGCCTCGGCGGCTATAAGCCGTGCTAATAAATCGATTTCATCACTAGTTCCTACAGGTGCTCCAGCTTGGGTAGGGACGATATTTTGGTGATTTCCATTATTATAGAAGTTCCATAAGGCTGAACAAATTAAAAGAATAACCAAAACGGCTGGTAACAATAAATGTCTACGGTAAAGGTGCATAACTCCTTCCTCCTAATTTTTCATTTACTTAGACAAGTTTAGTTTGGATAGGAAAACATGTACTTATGCGTAAAAAAAAAGCGCGTGCTGCGCTTTTTTAACCGCTTCTAAAACGATTACCTCGGTTATTTTGTGAAGAAGGAGTTTCGTTAGTTGCTTTAGCATTTTTTTCATTTCTACCCTTACTTTCTTTATTGGCATTCATAAATAAATTCATAAGGCTGGTTAAAAGTGCAGGGTTTTTACTCACGAATCCAGCTATATCACCTAATGATTTTAAGTTTCCACTTCCTTCGCTTTGCTGCCCCTGGCTAAGAACAGAATTCAACGCCTGTTGAAGGGAACTGGTATTCTGGGGAATAGAAATAGAATTACCATTTAAAAGATTCAAAATTCCCAGAAGATCTACAAGTCCTAACAGTCCGGCCAGCTCATTAAATTTTAGATTTTCCTGTTGATTGGATCCTATTAATTGTGACAGGAGATCTACCAAATTATTTTTATCCATATTGATAATTCACCTCCATTTTCAATATATGCTAGAGGGATATTTTAGACGATTGCACCAACCATCTTTTAACTGCATATTTTTAACTATGAAGGCATTTAAAAAATTAAAATAGGAGGTTTTTGATAATGCCTACTGTTGATCCTAATTTCATGGCAGTTGTTCAAAGTCTAAAGCCTTATATGAGTAAAAGGATATTAAATGCAACAGAGATAGCTGAGACTTTAATAGATATGTTAGAAACAGATCAAGCCAAACAGATCCAGGAGAAAATGAAAAGCTTAATAATAGAAGCCCAAGGGATGAATCAAACAATGGTAATGCAAGACAAAAAATTAGAGGCAGAATCTGGTTCTAACCCCTTTACATTATTTTTAATTCTAATTTTATTAATTTTATCTGACCTCGGTTCTGATGGAGGTATATTTGGAGGGCTGTTTAAGAATAAGTAAGACGGAGCCGAACTTTTTCGGAACCGTTCTGAGGGTAGGTAGAACCTGATCCGGAGATAGTATTACTGGTGGGTTTAGGGTGGGAGGCTTTATACCTTTCTTTTGACGGTCGTTGGGGAGAATGTACTACAGTTAGACTGTTTAAAATAATCTCTTCTTCCCAGGTTAACTGACCATTTTCAAACTTACGGCGTCGAATTTCTGCTCGTGGAATAACTGCTGTTACCTCGTGAGGCAGGTCATAAGTAAGATATCTTTTAACTCTGATAACAGCATTATCAATATGAAGTTCTACTTCATCATAATTAACAGGTTGTTTTGTCAACATTTAATAACCACCTCTTTTGCCATTATATGTAATGGATATAAAAGGTGGTTCAACTTCTGGGCCTGCCTTAAAATTCCATATTTGATAAAAAAGGTCGGTTTATAATAGCCGACCTTTTTAACTCGCTTTAGTATCAGTTTTCTTTTCTTCCAGTTGTTTGTCTTTATAATCCTGACTACGGTTTTCTGTGGTGTAAAAACCGCCTGCCTTATATATAATATTTACATTGCGGCTTATAATTCGATGTACTGTTTCTCCGCAAGTAGGACATTTTTTAAGGGGCTTTTCAGTTATACGTTGCTCCTGTTCAAAAACTCCACATTTAGGACATCTGTATTCATACATAGGCATGTTTTATCACCTCTATTAATAACTTTTTAAATCTATTAATAACTTTTTAAACTTTCATAGCATGGTTATACGCCAGGATTTTGAATTTGTCAAGACTTGGGGTAGTTCTAGTATTTAATTTGTTGGTATAATTTTCTCACAGCAGGATTTAATTGATTGTTGACGAATTATCACAATTTGTAGTCTTGTGTAATTTTTTAAAGGGAGAGGAATTAATTTGCCAAAATGGCGTTATCAGCAAATACTTTGGGTATTTGTTATTATTGCTACTTTAGCTGCTGTAGTTATCTCCGCGAAGCGAGAACATTTGGAAGAAGCCAATCGTACGGTTAGTGTAGCTGTTGATTTTAACCAAGTGGAAAAATTGGCTCAATGGAGTAACCTTAGTAATTTAGAAACCTTAAAATATTTAAAACAGCAAGGAGTAAATGCAGTTCTTTTTAAAGAACAAACAATAGAAAACCTGCCTCCGGAAGTTTGGGTTTGTTCAGGAGCAGAGCTTTTAGATAAGTTTCCAGAATCTATTAAGGCAGAGGTTCGTCCCGATAGCATTTATTTTGTTACACGTGATCATCAAATAGCCAGGCAACTTGAGTTGCAGTTAGATAACAAAGTACCTGGTGGAGTTGAGGTGGTTAATGGGTCTGATTTATTAGCATTAGGAGTACCGTTATCAACTAGTGAATTAAAAGATTTGGGTTTAGGCTTTTCGGTTCAAGATATGAAAATGGTTCAACAGCTAGGTATGTACATTATTCCCCAGGTTAGATGGTGGTATGGAGCTAATCCGGTGTCTCTAGAAGAGACTTTACAACCACTAAGGGATTATCAAGGCCATATTTTAGCTTTACTTTTTAATGATAAACTACTTCCAGGCTTTAATTATATTGATAGTCTAAAAGAACAGATAGAACAGCTTGGTGTACCTTTGGGTATTATTGAGTTTTTCCCACAAGAAGGGCTTGATAAGTTGGTAATACTTCTAGATAAAAAGGCAATTCGGGTTCATAGCATGAGTGAAAATGAAATGAATAATATGGCCTTTTCGAAAGCTATAGATAGATTCGAGTTAGCTGTTAAAGAACGAAACATGCGTATACTTATTGTACGCTTTAATTTTAGTCCTGGAACAACTGACTGGTTAAAAAATAACCTTAATTATATAAATGAGTTAACACGGACACTTGAAAACAAAGGTTTTATTATAGGGCAGGCTAAACCTTTTCCATCTTATCCTTTCTCGAGATTATGGCTTTTTATATGTGGTTTAGGAGTTATAGCGGCCGGAATTCTTTTGATGGATAAATTTGGATTTTTCTGGTTGGGTATGGTTATGGGTTTAGTGGGGTTGATAGCTTGGACAGGGTCTTTAGGGTTAGGGTATAATATGATCCTTGCCCGTAAAGTTATGGCCCTTGGTGCGTCCATCATTTTTCCCACCTTGGCTTTATTAACAGCTTGGAGACCTACTGGTCGAAGTTTATGGTCGAGCATAATGATTTTATTAAGGACAACTTTAATATCTTTTATGGGTGCGATTATTATTGCAAGTATTTTAACGGATAATACTTTTATTCTTAAAATTAATGAATTTAGTGGTGTAAAATTAGCTTTTATAGCTCCGTTGGCATTATTCACAGGAGCTGTGCTCATCTTTAAAGAGAAGCAAAGAATTTCTGCTATATTAAAACGAGGGCTTAATACTTCCATAAGTGTTAAATTTGCTTTACTGGTATTAGTAACGGTTATAGCTGGGGTTATTTATCTTAACCGTAGCGGAAATGAGGGGATAGGATTATTACCTTTGGAAGGACAGATTCGTTCCTTTTTAGGGGATGTTTTAATAGTTAGGCCCAGGACAAAAGAGTTTTTACTGGGGTATCCATTCTTACTATTAAGTTTAACTTTGGGATATCAACATCGTTATTTACTTTTATGGCTCTTGGGTTTAATTGGACAAATATCATTAATCAATACGTTTTGCCATATTCATATTCCTTTATATATATCTTTATTGAGAATTTTCAATGGTCTTTGGCTAGGTCTCCTAATCGGTATAGTTATGGTATTATTGGTTAGGCTTTCAAGGAGATTTTTGAGGGGGACCATGATATGGCCAGGATAGTTATATCAGGTTACTATGGTTTTCAAAATACCGGAGATGAAGCTGTCCTGTATAGTATTATAAGAGCTTTAAAGCTATTGGAGCCGAGCCTAGAAATAACGGCTTTATCCCACAATCCGAAACATACAAAAGAAAACTTTGGGATTAAAGCTGTTAATCGTTGGCGATTAAGTGCTATAGCTAAGGCAATTTCTCAATCTGATCTACTTATTAGTGGTGGAGGAAGTCTCTTTCAGGATGTAACTGGACCTAAAAGTTTAATTTATTATCTGGGTATAGTGGTTCTAGCTAGGCTATTAAAGAAGCCTGTTATAATTTATGCACAGGGGTTAGGACCTTTAAAACATTCCTGGAGTCGTTGGTTAACCGCAAAGGTCTTAAATAATGTACAACTTATTACCTTAAGGGACAGTGAGTCTAGACAATTTTTAGAAGGATTAGGAGTTAAAAAACCTCCTGTTTATGTGACGGCTGATCCTGTTCTCGGATTGAAACCTGAGAACCTTGATTTAGAGTCAGGTAAGGAAAAATGGGAACAACTTGGTTTAGAGAAACCTGTGATAGGTATTTCGGTTCGCTCTTGGCCGGGGGCCAAGAGCTTTTGGCCCATTTTGGCCCGGGTTGCAGATGATTTAGTCAATAAAGGTTGGAATATTTTATTTTTACCATTTCATTTTCCAAGTGATGTGGATGCTTGTCGTCAGGTTGCCCGTTTAATGCACAATCCTTCTGTTATTTTAAAAGAAAATATGGATTTATCTAAAATTATGGCTATTATTGGAGAGTTAGATTTTTTAATTGGTATGCGCCTCCATGCTCTAATCATGTCGGCAATAATGGGGGTTCCTTTTCTAGCATTGTCTTATGACCCTAAAGTAAGTTCTCTGGCTCGCTTGACGGAACAACCACTTATTAGTTCTTTAACAAATGTAACTTATAAGAAGTTTTCGCAAGCTGTAGAAGAAGCTTTGTTGTGTTTGGAAGATAACAAAGATAAGGTAGAAAAAGCTGTTATTGATCTAAGACCTCGGGCTTTAGATACAGCACGTTTAGTTACAGAGTTTCTTTGGAAAGGAATAATTGATGGTTAAAGGTAAATCTTTACAGAAGCCAGAGGGCAGTCCTGTTGCCAGGATGGCACATGCTGCTAGTATAGTATTATTAATAAACCTTGTAAGCCGTATATTAGGTTTTGTTAGGGATGCCAGTATAGCTGCTTTTTTTGGGGCTGGACCAGATACAGATGCATACATGGTTGCCTATACTATTCCCTATTTTCTGCAAACAATTTTAGGGATGGCCTTTGTAACAGTAATGGTTCCAGAAATAACAACCTACTTGGTTAGAGGTGACCGTAATCAGGGTTGGAGAGTAGCAAGTGCTATTGGTAACTGGACAGTAATATGTTTATCATTGATAACCGTTATTGGTATTGCCTTGGCCCCTGTACTTATTTGCCTAATGGCACCAGGGTTTTCTGGCACAGTTACAACATTAGCTATAAAACTGACTCGCATAATGTTCCTATCCATTACTTTTATGGGAACAGGTATGCTCATTAGTGGGATTTTAAATGCGGGTTACATATTTACTTCACCTGCTTTGGCACCGGCAGTTAGTAATTTGGTGATTATAGGGACGGTTATATTTGTTGGTTCTACTTATGGCATAACTGGGCTGGCAGTAGGAACTGTATTAAGTTTTGTGGCTTTTTTAATAATTCAATTACCTGATTTATTAAGATTGGATTTTCGTTATAATTGGAGCCTAATGGCTTCCCACCCTGCGGTACGTAGGATTGGTAGGCATTTATTGCCGGTTTGCCTAAGTTTAGCAGTTGTACAAATATATTTGGCTACCAATCGTTTTTTTGCTTCTCAATTGGCTCCTGGAAGTATTACTGCTTTAGACTTTGGAAACCGTTTAGTTAATTTGCCCTTAGGAGTTTTTGTAGGTAGTGTTACTACTGCTATTTTCCCTTCTTTGGCTGAACAAGCTGCTTTGGGAAATCGAAAAGAAATGGCTCATTTAACCGATCGAGGTTTGGGATTAGTGTCATTACTAATTATACCTGCCGCGGTAGGTTTAATTGTTTTACGAGAACCTTTGGTACAACTGGTTTTTCAAAGAGGAGCTTTTGCCCCACGAGCTACATATATGACGGCAGTAGCTGTTTTATTTTATTCAGTGGGGTTATTAGCTCAAGCTATGCACCCAATTTTAACAAGGGCTTTTTATGCGTTACAAGAAGTACTTGTTCCAGTAGTAGCTGGAATGTTATCTATTGTTTTAAATATCATTTTTAGTTATATTCTACTGCCTCAATTAGGCCATGGGGGGCTGGCTCTTTCAAATTCTCTTGCAGCTACTATTTATGCCCTAATTCTCTATTTTAATCTTAACCGTCGCTTACCGGAATTAAAGGCGAATATTTTATTGACAACAATATTTCGGATTGTTGTTGCTGCTTTAATAATGGGGGCAATAGTTTGGTTATTTGGACAAAATCTAAATGTTTTTGCGTGGTCAGGGTCTTTATTAGGGTTAGTTTTTAGAGTTCTGGTATTGATAATTGTTGGTGTTTTAGTTTTTGGATTAATAGTCTTTTTAGTTGGTGTAGAAGAAGCAAAATTTATCGTCGCTAAAGTTCTTAGGAAATTATTGTGATTTGTTTCAAGTTAGATAGGGTAGAGCAGGAAAAGAGGGTCAAGCGGCGAAGTATCATCTATTGTCTAAAAAATTATTTAATAAGGTGAAGTGAAAAGATGGAAACCATTGATATTCAAAAGATTTTACCTCATCGATATCCTTTTTTAATGGTTGATCGGATTTTAACATTAGAAGCAGGGAAGAAGGCTGTTGGGCAAAAAAATGTAACGAGTAACGAATGGTATTTCGAAGGTCATTTCCCTGGACAACCTGTTATGCCCGGTGTCTTGATTATGGAGGCTTTAGCTCAGGTTGGGGCAGTAGCTTTACTGAGCTTACCTGAATTTCAAGGCAGGGTTGCCTTATTTGGTGGCATGGATAAGGTTCGTTTTAGACGTCAGGTAATTCCTGGTGATGTATTGACATTAGAAACTGAAATCATAAAATTAAAGGGTCGGATTGGCAAAGGTTTTGGATGTGCGAGGATTGGAGATGAATTGGTAGCTCAGGGAGAGTTAACTTTTGCCATTGGTGAGAAAATAGAATAACTTATGGCAAGTACTTATTTTTATTGTTTATAAAGAGGAGGAACCACAGGTGAACGTTGTGGCCATTATTTTTGGGGGGGTTATTAGTTTTCTACTTACGCCTCTAATATGTCGAATTGCTCCCCGTCTTGGTGCCGTAGATAATCCTGATCCTCGTAAGGTTCACCATACTCCTATGCCCCGATTGGGGGGCGTTGCTATTTATCTTGGGTTTATGGCTGCTTATGGTTTGTTAGGATACTATGATGGGCAGTTTATGGGCCTTTTTTATGCCGGAACTTTTATAATGTTAGTAGGGGTTATAGATGATATAAAATCTCTTAACCCAAAGATTAAATTAATAGGACAGATTATAGCTGCTTGTATTTTGGTGGCTTATGGAGTGCGGGTAGAATTTCTTACTAATCCTTTTGCTGATTTATTAATACTTGGTAAACTTGCTATCCCAGTAACTATCTTTTGGATAGTAGGGGTAACAAATGCCTTAAATTTAGTTGATGGTTTAGATGGTCTTGCTGCTGGGACTTCTTTTATTGCTGCAGTAACTATTGCAGTTGTAGCATGGTTAAATAATGAATTTATTGTAGCTACCCTTTCATTAGCTTTGGCAATAGGAATATTAGGATTTCTGCCTTATAATTTTCACCCTGCTCGTATTTTTATGGGTGATAGCGGTTCTATGTTTTTGGGATTTAATTTAGCAGCTTTAGCTACTATTGGACTAACAAAAAGTGCTACAGTAATATCACTTTTTATACCTGTTGTTATTTTAGGTTTACCTATTTTAGATACTTTTTTTGCCATTGTTAGACGTTTTTTAAATGGCCAACCGATTTTTGCCCCTGATAAGGGTCATTTACACCACCGATTACTGGCACAGGGGTTAACCCAGCGTCAAGCTGTAGGGATTATCTATTTAGTAGATGCCTGTTTAGGAGGAAGTGCTATACTTTTAAACAGGTTAACAACTGACCAAGGGGTGCTTATTTTAGTTGGCCTTTCAGTGATAATTTTGGTTGGTTGTGATAAATTGGGCATTATTGGTAAGCATAGTCTTTCTAAGCTCAAGGCAAGGAACAACAACTTTCAAAGGTTATAAAGATAGATTTCAAAAATTAAAAATAAAATGGAAATATATGAACCGTAGTCTTAAAGACTGCGGTTTTTTTTACATTTATGAAGCTTTTCGGGAAATAATACAATAGTAAAGTTTCCAGGTTAAGGGGGGATTGAAATGCAAACTTTGCTAATAGAAGGCGTATTAACCTTTGCATTTATCTTATTAGGCATAGGAGTGCTTATTTATTTGCATAATAAGGAATTACTTTAAATAAATTTAGGAGGTAAGGAAAAATTATGGAAACTGCACATATATTTATACAGACAACATTGGCGTTTTTTGCTATTCTGTTTTATACCCGTATCTTAGGAAAACAACAAATAGGACAATTAACTTTATTTGAATATGTTAGTGGGATTACTCTTGGTAGTATTGCTGCTAACTTAGCAACTGATATAGCACCAGGTAGTACTTGGTTCCACTTTTTAGCCTTAACACTTTTCGCCTTTCTTACTTGGATTTCTGGGTATGTCTCTTTGGTGAACAGACCAGTAAGAAAACTTATTGCTGGAGAACCAACAGTTGTCATTCATAATGGGAAAATATTGGAAGATAATATGAAGAAAATGCGATATAATCATGATGAATTAGCAATGCAACTTAGGGCCAAAGATGTATTTGACATTGCCGACGTAGAATATGCTATTTTAGAGCCCACCGGTACCTTGAGTGTCTTGTTAAAATCCCAGAAACGTCCTTTAACACCCTCTGATATAAAGGTTTCAACAAATTATGAAGGATTACCTACAGAGTTAATTGTAGATAAGGAAATCCTTTTTGAGAATCTTAAACAGAATAACTTGGATGAAAACTGGTTAATGGAACAGTTGAAGGCCCAGGGTGTAAATGATATTAATGAAGTTGACTATGCTGTACTAAGGAGCAATGGCTCTTTATATGTGAATTGTAAGCAAGACAACCTCACTAATCCCGTCGATATCACAGATGCTCCAGAAGACCCGACAAAAAATAGCTAAAGGGAGTTGGAGGTTTAAATTAATTGGAGGTGTTTTTTAAATGGCTATTAAGTTTGGTACTGATGGTTGGCGAGCTATCATAGCTGATGAATTTACTTTTGCTAATGTCCGCAGTGTGACTCAGGCTATCGCAAATTATTTATTAAATCAAGAGGGTTCAAGAGAAGTTATTATTGGATATGATAACCGTTTCTTAGCTCCTGAGTTTGCCGCTATAGTGGCAGAAGTACTTACAGCAAATGGGTTTACTATTTACTTACCCGAGCGTTCAGTTCCTACACCAGTTACTGCTTGGGCCATAAAACAATACAAAGCAGCAGGGGCTTTAATGCTTACTGCGAGTCATAATCCTCCTAATTATTGTGGGCTAAAGTTTATTCCTGATTATGCTGGTCCAGCTGTTCCGGAAATAACTGATGCTATTGAAAATGAAATGAAGAAGGTAATAACCGGAGGGCAGATAAAACGACAAGATTTAGAAAAAGCCCGTGAAAGTGGATTAGTTAAAGAATTAGAAGTTAGAACTGCTTATCTTCAATACTTGAAAGGATTAATTGATGTTGATGTTATAAAGGCTGCCAATTTAAAAGTTGTTGTTGATCCTATGTATGGAGCAGGTATAGGCTATTTAGCAGATTTCCTTAAAGAGGCAGGTTGTGAGGTACATACAATTCATAATTATCGAGATCCACTGTTTGGAGGGTCTTTACCAGAACCTAGTGCTAAAGGATTAGTAGAACTAGCTAACAAGGTAAAAGAAAAAGAATTTGATTTGGGACTGGCCTTAGACGGTGATGCAGATCGTTTCGGGGTAATAGATAATGATGGTACGTATATAACTGCAAATGAAGTATTATACCTAATACTTGCCCATTTAGTTAAAAATCGAAAATTAATGGGTCCGGTAACCAGGACAGTAGCAACTACCCATTTTTTAGATAAATTGGCTGCTGCCAATGGGTTAGAAGTTTTTGAGACTCCAGTTGGTTTTAAATATATTGGGCAGTTTTTGCAGGAAAAAGATTGTGTTCTTGGTGGAGAAGAAAGTGGAGGTATGAGTATTAGAGGGCATATTCCTGAGAAGGATGGTATACTGGCCACTGCTTTAATCGCTGAACTCAGGGCAGTAGAGAGGCAGAGCTTAAGAGATATCTTGGAGGACCTACATGGACGTTATGGGAAATTAGTAAGTGAACGTTTAGATTTAAAAGTAAGCCCTGAAGTAAAAACAAGAGTATTAGGGGAGTTATCGGATTTTGCGCCTGATAAAGTTGGGGGTTTGACTGTAACTGAAAGGTTAAGTATAGATGGTGTCAAGTTAAACTTAGAAGATGGTAGTTGGGCTTTAATTCGTCCTTCTGGTACGGAACCTTTGTTAAGATTATATGTTGAGGCACCCAATAAAGAGTGCCTCCGACTAATTCAACAAGATCTTATATCAAAACTTAGGATTTAAAATAATAGTTATACTCCTCAGGTGAAAGTTCTTGGTAACAGTTTGGGCAGATAGAGCCTTTGCCGGTGATGTCTACGGCGTTTTCCATGTTTGCCCGTTCAACTAAACTAAGAGAAGCCCCACAACGTAAACAACTATCGTTAGCCGGCAAATTTGTCACCTCCTTTGCTATTTTCATAAGATAAGATAGGGGGTGAATAACGTGAGCTACCAGGCACCAATAATTTTATTATTAGCTATAAGTGTCCTGGTTGTGTTTTACGGCTGGCTCTGGTGGCAATATAGAAATTCAACAGAACGTTATCCATGTTTAGTATTAGTTGTTTCCGAATGTGGGGGATACCTTGAGGGAATATTACGTAGATTTCTCCGTTGGCGTTTTTGGCGAGGTTCCCCACCAATGGATTTATGGATTATTGCAGATACTCATAAACATACGACTTTAGGTATCTTGCGCTGTTTTGATTATCCTTATCCACCTTTTAAACTAATTTATGCTCAAGATGGAATTTCTTTAAAAAAAATCCCTACCAATGATAATGCTTCAATTCATCTTTTAGATATTCGTCAGGATAATTTTGATAGTGCTAATGCCAAATTAAACCGAATTATATCTTAAATAAATGGTTTACCGGAAGGAGAAGTATTCTTGCTATCGAATCTAATTAATAATAGTATAGCAAGGGGATACAGGCCATGGAAAAAGGTTTAATTTGGCTAAAGCTAAAGAACAAGGACGAAAATATTGTTTATTATCCAAGTATGGTAGGGAGAGAATGTGTTCAAGAAGGAATACAACCTCATGAATAAAGTAAAGGGATATCCGCAATCTTTCTTTTGCTGGATGGGCTATGTTTATCTTGTATATGGGAAAAATAGTGGCCATTTAGGAATCAGCCATAAACCCGGTTTAGATTTTACGTTTTGGGTACGACAAGGTTACAAAAATTTTAAACTTTTAACGCCGGCGTTACCTATAGGAACGGCGGCGTTTTTTCGTGATCTTTTTTTAAAAAGTAATTTAGATAGGGAAGGAAATAATAAACAACTCATTAATAAAATCATGACCATTGGAAGGCGGTTATTGGGATTAACTTCCTGGGAACCAACAAAAGGGGCCTTGGTAGAGCCACTGATGCCTCCACCGATAGATGAAATAGAATTAATAAAAGAAATTATGGAAGGACGTATTTTTTGGCGAGAAGAACTAATTCAGTCCATGATAGAGAATAAAATCAAAGTGAGAACACCTTTAGAAGATATTCTGCATTGGCTCCATTTGAAAGGAGATATATTACTGTTTCCCGGTGTTGGTTATGATGCCAATGGCAAACCTTGTTGCAAGCGATGTGGTCAGTCTACTAAATTAATAAAGGTAAAATGTGCGGCTTGCCAATCAGAAGATTTTGTTTGTGAGGAATGCTTAAATATGGGGCAATCTCGCCTTTGTCGTCCTCTTTATGCCCGGCAAAAGTCGGAAAAAATTGCAAAAAGAGATTATGAAGTTAAATGTAACCCCAAACTTGAATTTGATTTATCATTGGCTCAAAAGGATGCGTATGACAAAGCCAAAGATTTTGTTGCTAAAGGTAAAGCTAAGGAGTGTTTATTATGGGCAGTTTGTGGAGCTGGTAAAACGGAAGTTGCCTATGGGGCGATTACTACTGTTTTGGAACGAGGGGGAAAAGTACTCTATACTTGTCCCCGCAGGGAGGTTATCCGCGAACTATATCTTCGATTGAGGTCTGTTTGGCCCCAATTATCTATCAAAGCAGTTTATGGAGGCAGCACAGATAAATACAGTCAAGCTGACTTAATCTTAGCTACAACTCACCAGACGTTACGTTTTTATCGTATGTTTGACTTAGTGATTTTAGATGAAGTTGATGCTTTTCCTTTGGCAGGTAATCCTATGCTATATCATGTTGTAGAACGTGCTCGGCATCAAAGTGGACAGGTTCTTTGGTTGACAGCTACTCCCCCGACCAATCTTATAGAACGGGTAAATAGACGTGAGTTGGAGGTTATCTATTTACCAGCTCGTCATCATGGCTATCCTTTACCTGAACCTAAGATAATTACAGATCCTTTTTTAAAATGGTTTGGAAATAAACGAGTATTAAAGTTTTTGATTAAATGTATAGAAGTAACCCTCAAGCAGCGGGTTCAGATTTTGGTCTTTGTATCTTCTGTAATGGAGGTTAAAAAGTTAGTAAAGCTATTGGCAAATTGTAATCTTATACAACCTTCTTGGGTCCGAGGATGTTATGCTAATTGTTCTCGGCGAGAAGAGATTATTAATTCTTTTCGTAAAGGGGAATTTCCTATTTTAGTAACAACAACAGTTTTGGAAAGGGGAGTTACTATACCAAGACTTAATGTTTTGGTTCTTTATGCTGATGACGAAAGAGTCTTTGATAACAATACTTTGGTGCAGATAGCTGGTCGTGTTGGGCGGGCATCCACATATCCTCAAGGTAATGTTTGGTTTATTGGCCAAAGAGTTACTCATTCTATGGCCTCGGCTTGTAAGCAGATAAAAAATTTTAATCAGTTAGCATATAAAAGGGGTTACTTATTAAAATAAAACTAACATTAGAAAAAGGATGTATTATTAAAATATATGCTTAATTTGCTTTTTTTCAAGGGGAAATTTTGTACTTGGTGCGGTCGCCCTTTTAGATATGGGGCATTTTGTCATAATTGCTTGGAAAAATTGGATTATAGTAAACAACAGCTAAAGCCTTGTAAATACTGTGGGCGGTTTTTGCCATTAAATAGTTCAGATATATGTAGTCAATGCCAAGTGGAATTACCAGTTTTCCATAAGGCTCGAGCAGTAGGGGCTTACCGAGGCATATTAAAGGAAATGATTTGGGAACTTAAATACAAAGGTCGTCGTTCTTTGGTTAAACCTTTGGGTCAACTTTTAGCAAATATTACAATTAAGGCATTAAGAACAGAACGTCCCCATATAATAGTTCCAGTACCGTTAACTAAATTTCGCCTTAGAGCTCGTACTTTTAATCAATCTGAACTCTTAGCTCTTGCTTTAGGTAAGGAACTAGGGATATCTGTAGGGAATGATATTTTGATACGGACTAAGGAAACAATTCCGCAAGCTGGACTTTCGCGTCAACAAAGGTGGCGTAATTTAGCAGGGGCTTTCCGAGTAAAAGAGCCTAGTAAAATTAGAGGTTCACATTTGCTTCTTGTTGATGATGTATTAACAACCGGTGCTACAGCTAGTGTGTGTACACACTTTTTATTAGGTTCTGGGGCAGTTAAGATAACAGTAGTAACTTTAGCTACGGGGATTGAAAAATCTAATTATTCCCTGTAAAACGCTAAATTAACACTTTAGTTGACAAAATTTTTATCCTTCCACATTTCCGTCCACAGTTTGAGAGTAAAGATGCCAAGTTATTAACAGAGTTATCCACGTTATCCACAGGTTATAAAGTGAAAAATATTTTTGACGAAGTCTGTTATTGGAATTAAAAACCATCCTAGAATTCGATGTTTTTTTGGCAATTATAATATTCTCAAAGAATATTTGACAGTGATTTGCAGCCGTGCTAAAATTAGTTTGCTTGAGGATCTCCCGACCTCAAGGGAGAATATTTTAGGAGGAATGTTTAGAACATGCAGGGCAAAGTTAAATGGTTTAGCCCCGAAAAGGGTTACGGTTTTATCGAGAGAGAAGAAGGCAAGGATGTTTTCGTACACTTTTCCGCCATACAGGAGGAAGGTTTTAAATCCTTAGCCGAGGGGCAGGAAGTTGAATTTGATATTGTTGATGGGCCTCGCGGTCCCCAGGCGGCTAATGTGTACAAACTATAGCCTATTAGGCCTCGGTAAAACCGGGGCCTTTCTGGTTTCTGTTAATTTTTATTTTTAGAGAAGGATTTTAACCAAGAAATGGAGAACAATAGTAAAAAGGAACCAGAAAGGAGTGTTGCGGGTGGAATTAATTCTCCGTGGCAAAAACCTTAAGGTCACCCAAGCACTTAGGCAGTATATTGAAAAACGTTTAGCTAAAATTGAACGTCTTGTCGAAGGCATTAATGTAGTTCAAGTTAATTTATCTGTTACAAAGGAAAAACATGTTATTGAAGTAACTATTCCACTGAATGGTTACATATTAAGAGGCGAAGAAGCAACAAACGATATGTACACTTCTATCGATTTGGTTGTTGAAAAACTAGAAAGGCAGATAGCTAAATATAAAACGAAATTAAATAAAAAAATAAAAAGTGGCACAATTAAGGATCTTCCAACTGAAAATCCTCCTGAAAAAGATGATGAAGAACCTCGATTAATTCGTACTAAACGTTTTCCTGTTAAGCCTATGCCTTTGGAAGAAGCAATTTTACAAATGAATCTACTGGGACATAATTTCTTTGTTTTCTCTAATGCTGAAACAGAAGAGGTAAACGTTCTCTATAAGCGAAAAGATGGTAACTATGGACTAATTGAACCTGAATATTAAGGCGTTTAGACTAATAAATCCTGAGAGTAACAGTTTTAAAACTTATTACTCTCAGGATTTTAACTATTTATTTTAACCCATTGATTTCGCAATTGTCACTTGTCTTACCGCATGCTAAAATGTATACAGCAGGTTTGTTTGGTATCAAAGGGACCGGCACGGTTCCTTTATTGTATTTAACAGAGGTTTGCCAGTCTCCGTTTAAGCGGTATTAAGAAGATAAAAGGAGGAAGGCAATGCTAAAGTTTCTACGTAATCTTTTCGATGATAATGCCAGGGATATTAAGAAACTAAAACGCCAAGTAGATAAAATAAACGCTCTTGAGAAAGAAATCAAGGCGTTAGAGGATGCCGCACTTAAGGCAAAAACTGCAGAATTTAAGAGACGCTTAGAAAATGGGGAAAGTTTAGATAATTTAATGTCGGAGGCTTTTGCAGTAGTTAGAGAAGCTTCTAGCAGGGTTTTAGGAATGCGCCATTTTGATGTCCAACTTATGGGGGGTATAGTTCTTCACCAAGGGCGAATAGCGGAAATGAAGACAGGTGAAGGAAAAACATTAGTGGCAACCTTACCGGCTTATCTTAATGCTCTAACAGGTAAGGGTGTCCATATCATTACTGTGAATGATTACCTTGCTCAACGTGATAGTGAGTGGATGGGTCGTATTTATAGATTTTTAGGTCTTAAAGTAGGGCTAATCGTTCATGGATTGGATGCCCAGGCTCGGAGAGAAGCTTATGCTGCAGATATTACTTATGGAACCAATAATGAGTTTGGTTTTGATTATCTAAGAGACAATATGGCATTACGTCCAGAAGAAATGGTTCAACGAGATTTAAATTACGCTATTGTTGATGAGGTTGACAGTATCTTAATTGATGAGGCCAGAACCCCTCTCATTATTTCTGGTATGGCTGATAAGCCAACAGAAATGTATTATACTGTTGCGAAAATTATTCCTCGTTTAAAACCCGAGGTTGACTATAATGTTGATGAAAAGGCTAAGGTGGCGACCCTAACGGAAGAAGGGGTAGCTAAGGTTGAAAAAATGCTTGGAGTAGATAACCTTTACGATAATGCCAACATAGAATTGTCTCATCATGTAAACCAGGCTTTAAAAGCGCATACCTTAATGAAACGGGATCGTGACTATGTTGTTAAAGATGGAGAAGTAATCATTGTTGATGAATTTACAGGAAGACTTATGTTTGGCAGACGGTATAGTGAAGGTTTACACCAAGCTATTGAGGCTAAAGAAGGCGTTAAAATCGAAAGAGAATCACAGACCTTAGCAACTATTACTTTCCAAAATTATTTTAGAATGTATAATAAATTGGCTGGTATGACAGGTACTGCAGCTACTGAAGAAGAAGAGTTTCGTAAAATATATGGATTAGATGTGGTGGTCATACCTACTAATAAACCCATGATTAGAAAGGACTATCCTGACGTTGTTTACCGTACAGAGAAGGGTAAATTTGAGGCAGTAGTTGAAGAAATAGCTGAACGACATGCTAAAGGACAACCCCTATTGGTAGGTACTGTTTCCATAGAGAAATCAGAGCAGCTAAGCCAGATGCTTAAGCGAAAGGGTATTAACCACCAGGTTTTAAATGCTAAATATCATGAAAAAGAAGCTGAAATTATTTCTCAGGCTGGCAGGCTTGGCATGGTAACCATAGCAACAAATATGGCTGGTCGCGGAACAGATATTATTTTAGGAGGTAACCCTGAGGCTCTTGCTAAGGAAAAGATGAGGAAAAAGGGTTATTCTCCGGAACTGATAGCTGCAGCTACTGCAATAAAAATTGATGAAGATGACCCCGAAGTGGTTGCAGCCCATCAGGAATATAAGAAATTCCTTGTTGCCGCACAGGAAGAAACAGAAGCTGAACGCCGCCAAGTGGTAGACCTTGGAGGACTATTTATTATAGGTACAGAACGCCACGAAAGTCGGCGAATTGATAATCAGTTACGTGGTCGTGCAGGACGTCAAGGGGATCCTGGTGGTAGCCGCTTTTATGTATCTTTAGAAGATGACTTGATGCGACTTTTTGGTTCGGATAACCTAACAGGAATTTTAGATCGTCTTGGGATGGATGATAGTACCCCTATAGATCACCCATTAATATCTCGTTCTTTGGAGCAAGCACAAAAAAAGGTTGAATCTCACAATTTTGATATACGCAAGCATGTACTGGAGTATGATGATGTAATTAATAAGCAACGGGAGGTAATTTACAGCCAAAGAAGGGAAGTTTTAACTGGGGGTAATATACGACCTGTAATTATAGATATGATTAACAATGTTGTTGACCAAACAATTGAACGCTTTGCTGGGGAAAGCAAGTATCCCGAAGAATGGGATTTAGCCGGTATGATGGATTATGCCGAGAAGTTATTCTTACCAGGTTGCGATCAAGATGCTTTAATTGATATTATAAAAGGGATGGAAAGAGAAGAGGTCTATGGCTTTTTACGGGAAAAAGCTATGGAAGCCTATCAACAACGTGAAAACGAACTAGGCAAAGAAAATTTAGAAGAAATAGAGCGGTTAATTTTATTACGGATAGTTGATTTAAAATGGATGGATCACCTTGATGCTATGGAACAATTACGTCAAGGTATTGGTTTAAGGGCCTATGGGCAGCAAGATCCTTTAGTAGCATACAAGCTTGAGGCTTACCAGATGTTTAATGACATGATTGCTTCAATTCATGAAGATGTTGTTCGTTATCTTTTCCGGGTAAATATTGTTCAGCAAGAACCAGAACGGCCTCGTGAGATAAAAGAAAACCGCCAACCCAGTGAAGGCAAAGAGACAAAACAATCTATTCGACGCAATCAAAAAGTAGGACGTAACGCCCCTTGTCCATGTGGAAGTGGCAAAAAATATAAAAAATGTTGTGGTGCTAAGAATAAGAGAAACTAAGTTCCAAATATGACAATGCTTGGGAAAGAGGGATAATAGATGTTACAAGATTACAAAAATCGTTTTGAAACATTATCTAAAAAAATAGAAGAATTAAGGAGCTCTCTTTGACTTAGATTCAGCTGCCAGTGAGATAAAAACCTTAGAAAAAGAAATGTTAAGTCCAAATTTCTGGGATGAACGTGAGCGGGCTGAAAAAGTTGGGAAGAGGCTGACTGCTCTTAAAGAAAAAATATCAAGTTACAGAACTTTAGAGAAAAGTTATAATGATTTAATTGAACTCTGGCAATTAGCCCAAATTGAAGAAGATACTTCTTTAGAAGGGGAAATTGCCAGAGAACTAACAAATATAGAAAAGTCAGTAGAAGATCAGTTTTTGGCCACCCTTTTAAACGGGCCATATGATAATAATAATGCTATTTTATCTTTGCATCCCGGAGCTGGGGGAACGGAGTCTCAGGATTGGGCTGCGATGTTGTTAAGAATGTATACAAGGTGGGCCGAAAATCAAGGCTATCAGGTAGAGATTTTGGACTACATGGAGGGTGAAGAAGCAGGAATTAAAAGTGTCACGATCCTCATTAAAGGTAATAATGCATATGGATATCTCCAAACAGAGAAAGGCGTTCACCGTCTTGTTCGTATATCTCCATTTGATGCTGCCGGCCGCCGTCATACTTCCTTCGCTTCAGTAGACGTAATACCTGAGGTTGAAGCAAATGAAGAGGTAAAAATCAATCCTGATGATTTAAAGATTGATACCTATCGGGCTCAGGGTGCTGGAGGACAGCATGTCAATAAGACCGACTCGGCTGTGCGTATAACACATCTGCCAACCGGGATAGTCGTTAGCTGTCAAAGTGAACGCTCACAACATTCTAATCGATTGGCAGCTATGAAAATACTACAAGCTAAACTGGTTGATTTAAAGCGTCGAGAACAGGAGGCTGAATTAGCTCAAATACGTGGTGAACAGAGAGAGATTGCTTGGGGTAGCCAAATACGATCCTATGTGTTTCATCCCTACACTTTAGTTAAAGACCATAGAACGGACGTAGAAGTAGGAAATATTCAGGCTGTTATGGATGGAGGTATTGAACCCTTTATCAGAGCTTGCTTGATGTGGCAACGTACTAACAAGGAAGAAAGTTGACCTTGGCATAACATGTGCCGGGGTTTATTTTTTTGAATAATCTACCCAATCTAGGTAACAATGAAAATAAAAAGCGGGGGTAAAAAATGTCTTACCAAATAATTGATAACTGCATAGCCTGTGGTAATTGTATGGTGGCATGCCCCCAAAAAGCAATAATAGAAAACAGTACGAACTCTATCATTTCCAATACATCGGGTGGATTTTTTTGTATTACAGATGCATGTAATGAATGTGGTACTTGCCAAGAAGTTTGCCCTTATCAGGCAATAATTTGGGTGGAATAATACTTTTAGGGGAAAATTTGCCACGGATCAGGAGGAATATAACGATTTCTGTCGAAAGTGAATAAGGCTCAGGGGGTCGTTTGTTTGTCCAAAAAACAATGGTCAAGTTACCTGGGTATAACTGCCGGTTGTTTAATTGTTGCTTTGGGCCTTGTGCTGTTTCTTATTCCCAATAAAATTGCTGCCGGTGGGGTAAGTGGTCTATCTACAGTATTATATTATAGTTTTGGTTGGCCGGTAGGAATAACAATGTTGGCTTTAAATATACCGTTATTCCTGGCTGGCCTCAAATTTTTAGGAATAAAATTTGGCATCAGAACTCTCTATGGTACAGTAGTGCTATCGGTATTAACTGATACTTTACATTTCTGGCTAGATGCTCTTACATCCAATGCTTTATTAGCCTCTATTTATGGCGGTATTATTGTTGGTATTGGTATGGGAATAGTTTTTCGCTCAGGAGGTAGTACAGGCGGAACAGACTTAGCAGCTTTACTATTTCGTCATTTTTTACATATTACTGCTGGAACAGGATTGCTTATAGTTGATGCAATAGTAATTACACTTGCGGGTATGGTTTTTAATGTTGAAGTTGCTCTTTATGCCCTATTGGCTTTATTTCTTACAAGTCGGGCTATAGATGCTGTTCAGGAAGGTGGCGGTTTTGCTAAAGCTGCTTTAGTAATTTCCAATAATAATGAATTAATAGCCAAAAAGGTTATCGAACATTTAGGTCGGGGAGTAACAGGTATATCTGGCCGAGGTTTATATACTCGGGAAAAGAAGGAGATTTTGCTTGTAGTAGTAACTCGTTCCGAGGTAAGCCGTTTAAAGGATTTAGTAGCTGACATAGATCCACAGGCTTTTGTTATTGTCAGCAATGTTCACGAGGTTTTGGGGGAAGGTTTTGCTAAATGGAGGGAATAGATAAATTGCAATCACAAGATTTAAAACAAATAGCACGGCGGTTACGTAGCCACATAGTTAAAATGGTAGGTGAGGCAGGTTCCGGGCATCCAGGTGGTTCTTTATCGGCTGTGGAGATATTGGCCACTTTATATTTTAACGTCATGAAGGTGGATCCTGAAAATCCTGATTGGCCAGATAGGGATCGTTTTATTCTGTCCAAAGGGCATGCTGCACCAGCTCTTTATGCAGCTTTGGCTGAGAAGGGCTATTTTCCAACAGAAAAATTAATTACCTTACGTAAGTTAGGAAGTCCGTTACAAGGCCATCCAGACCGTAAGTCTGTACCCGGAGTAGAGGTCTCTACAGGTTCTTTAGGCCATGGTTTAGCTGTTGCAAATGGTATGGCTTTAGCAGCACGTTTAGATAACCGCAATTACAATGTTTATGTTTTGTTAGGTGATGGAGAAATACAAGAGGGAATGGTTTGGGAAGCTGCTATGGCTGCGGCCCATTATAAACTGGATAACTTAATAGCAATAGTGGATCATAACCACCTCCAGATAGATGGTAAAATATCTGAGGTTATGTCGCCAGAACCTGTAGCAGAGAAGTTTAAAGCTTTTGGATGGTCAGTACAAACTATTGATGGCCACGACTTTGACCAAATACAAACTGCTATTGAAAATGCTAAAAAAGTCCAAGGTAAACCGTCTGTTATCATTGCGGAAACCGTTAAAGGAAAAGGCATATCTTTCATGGAAAATGAGGCCGACTGGCATGGTAAAGCTCCTAAATCTGAGGAATTAAATAAAGCTTTGGCTGAATTAGATGGCCAGGAAAATGGTCAAAGTTAAACGAAGGAAGGTGTTATTGTGGCTAAGATTGCTACTCGGGAGGCATACGGTAAGGCATTAGTTGAACTGGGCAGGCAAAACAAGGATATAGTTGTTCTTGATGCTGATTTGTCAAAATCGACAAAAACTGCTTTGTTTGCTAAAGAGTTTCCCGAGAGATTTTTCAATATGGGTATTGCTGAGCAAAACCTAATGTGTACGGCTGCCGGATTAGCATTGAGTGGGAAAATACCCTTTGCTAGCACTTTTGCGGTTTTTGCTACTGGTAGGGCTTTTGAGCAAATTCGGAACGGGATTGCTTATCCTCAGGTTAATGTAAAAATTGCTGCTACACATTCCGGTTTGACGGTAGGGGAAGATGGGGCTTCACACCAGGCTATTGAGGATATAGCGTTAATGAGAGTTTTACCCAATATGACGGTAGTTGTCCCTGCAGACGCAGAAGAAACCAGGCAAGCTGTTCAGGCAGTGGCTGATTACCATGGACCTGTTTATCTTCGTTTAGGTCGTCCGGCGGTAGAAACTGTTTATGAAAATAATTACAAATTTCAAATTGGGAAGGCTGATCAGTTGCGTAAGGGACAGGATGCTGCCATAATTGCTTGTGGAATTATGGTAAATGAGGCTCTTGTGGCAGCAGAGGAACTGGCTTCAGAAGGTATAAATGTAATGGTAGTGAATATGAGTACTATTAAACCTATTGATAGAGAAGCTGTTTTGGCTGCGGCAGCAACTGGAGCTATAGTCACGGCTGAGGAACATACTATTATGGGCGGTTTAGGAAGTGCTGTGGCTGAAGTTTTAGCAACAGAAAAACCGGTACCTATGGCGATGGTTGGTATTGGCGATACTTTTGGTGAGTCTGGTAAACCTGCTGAATTAATGGAAAAATACGGATTAACGGCAAGTAATATTAAAACAAAAGTCAAAAAACTTTTAGAAAAGAAAATATAGATCTTTGGTTTTTGGGAATAAAAGCAATAATTTACAAAGGACAAGTTAAAGAGGATTCTTTTTAATTATGTCGAAAACAACCCTAATGAGGTTGTTTTTTTCTTTATTTTTGGAGGGTTAAATATTGAGTTTTATTCAGTTTTTTAATGTTTATAAAAGTTATAATTCTTCCAAAGTTACAGCCTTATATAATATAAGTTTAAAAATAGAAAAAGGCGAGTTTGTTTTTTTGGTTGGACCCAGCGGTGCGGGGAAGACGACATTTATTAAACTTTTGTTTAGAGAAGAAGTTCCTAACAAAGGGCAAATTATTATAGATGGTTGTAGTATTACTCGTTTGAAGAGAAAAGAAATTCCCCTGTTACGGCGTAATATGGGGATAGTTTTTCAGGATTTTCGATTACTTCCTGGACGAACGGTCTATGAAAATGTTGCTTTTGCCTTGCAGGTTTTAGAAATGAGTGATAAGGAAATTAAGCCTAGGGTGGAAAAAGCCTTGGATCGGGTAGGACTTAGTAGCCGGGCTCGGATGTTCCCTCATCAGTTATCAGGTGGTGAACAACAGCGTACCGCTATTGCCAGGGCTATTGTTAATAACCCGCAATTGCTAATTGCTGATGAGCCAACCGGTAATCTTGATCCGGCAACTTCGAAAGAAATAATGGAACTTTTACAAGAAATTAACCACCTTGGGACAACAGTTATTATGGCAACACACGCTGCAGATATTGTAAATAGTCTTAGAAAAAGGGTAATAGTTTTGCAAAATGGCCGACTGGTCAGGGATGACCCAGAGGGAGGATATGGTTATGAAACTTAGAACTGTCGGCTATTTTATTAAGCAAGCAAGTTTATCTTTGTTTCGGAATATGTGGATGAGTTTAGCTGCTATGGGTAGTGTAACTGTTTCTATGTTTATCTTAGGGGCTTTTTTACTATTAGCGCTCAATATTAATTATATTGCTACTAGTGTACAATCGAATGTTCAGGTTGCCGTTTTCTTTCAAGTGGATACTCCGCGACAGGAAGTTATAAATACTCAGAAGAAGATCGAGGCTATGTCACAGGTTACCGAAGTTAAACTGGTACCTAAAGAAGAGGGTCTTAAACAGATCAGTCAGCAATTTGGGGGCGAACAGGAACTTTTAGAAGCTACTGGAGGTATAAATCCATTACCTGATTATCTATTGGTAAAGGTGGATAACCCTGAGACTATTGAAGATGTGGCAATAACAGTCGGGACATTACCTTGGGTAGAAAAGGTTAATTATGGCCAAGAAATAATTGATAAACTTTTTGCTGTCGCGCGTTGGTTAAGATGGCTTGGAGCAGGAATTATTTTACTATTGGGCTTTGGAGCATTATTCCTAATTATGATAACCATTCGTTTAACAGTATTTTCACGCCAGCGTGAAATAAATATCATGAAGTATGTTGGAGCAACTGACTGGTTTATTCGCTGGCCTTTTATACTGGAAGGTCTGATGTTAGGATTAATTGGTTCGTCAATAGCTGCGTTAATGGTATATTTCGGATACAATATGATTTTAAATAAAATAGGTACAGCTGTGACATTTGTACCACTTATATTCGATGAGGTTTTAATATTACGTTGTGCTCTAACACTGGTAGCTGGGGGCGCTTTGGTAGGTGCTTTGGGAAGTATCCTTTCGATCAGGCGTTTTCTTAGAGTTTAGACTTAAAAAAGAAAGGAAAGGAGGGGAAAGATGCGGGTAAAACTATTACCAACAATACTTATTGCTCTATTTTGTTTTGGAATCGTGCCTGTATATGGAGCAAGTTTAGATGAGTTAAAAAACCAGCAGCGCCAAATTCAGCAGAATATAAATAAACAACAACAACTGCTAAATCAAAAGAAACATGAGGGCGAGGCGTTAATTAAGCAACTAGAGCAATTAGACAGAGAAATTGAAGAGAAAGAAAAACTAATAAAAGAGCTTGATTATAAACTGGAAAAAGCACAGGAAGAGGTTAAACAAGTTACCTTAGAACTTAAAGAGGCAGAAGAAGCCCAGAAGAAACGTATTGATGTTTTGCGTAATCGATTAAAAGAAATTTATCAGGTTGGTAGGATTAATTATCTAGAAGTCCTTTTGAATTCCAGTAGTCTTGAGGATTTTTTGGTTAGAAAGGAACTATTATCTAAGATTGTAGATAATGATGTTAAACTAGTTGAAGAAATAAAGGCTGAAAGGGAAAAGATAATTGCCCAAAAGGCCAAACTGGAAGCCGAGCGAGACAAAATTGCTTCACTTCAACGTAAGGCTCAGAGTGAGCGGAATTATATGGCCTCCCGTAAGGAAGAAAGACGCCAAGTCTTGGCTCAAGTGGAGCAGGAGAAACAGCGGATAGCCAAGGCTTTAGATGAAATGGAAGCCACTTCTCGCCAAATTGCCAGTAAAATTCGCGCAATTCAATCAGCCAATAATCGATTACTCCCTTCGGAAGGGACGCAAGGGATGATATGGCCATTAAATGGTTATAGGAGTATTTCGTCTCCCTTTGGTTGGAGAATTCATCCCATATTAGGCACAAGGAGATTCCATGATGGAATTGATATTCCAGCTCCTTCAGGTACTAAAATTGTTGCTCCACTAGGTGGACAGATAATATCTACAGGATATATAGGTGGGTATGGTAATCATGTCATAATTGATCATGGTGGTGGTTTGTCTACTATGTATGCTCATCTATCTGTAATAACGGTTCGAGAGGGGCAGGAAGTGAGTAAAGGCCAGACCATTGGCCGCGTTGGATCTACAGGATGGAGTACAGGGCCACATTTGCATTTTACGGTTATGCTAAATGGAGAGCCAACCAACCCAATGAATTATTACTAATTTTTACCCATTGTACATATAATTTGTTTATGGGTGTTTTAAAGTAAGAGTACTAAATCATCAGGTGGTGGGGTGGCTTGCCTAATAAAGTCTGGCGACAGTTTATTAATTGGTTCTTGGTATTTTGCGTACTGGTAACTTTGGCTGTGGGCTTTGGAGTAGTGACTCATTTTCAGGAAGTTATTAAGGGATTTAAGATTTATTCATTAATACAGTCACAGGCTTTAGAACCCAAAAATACAGATACGCTTATTGAAGGGGCTTTAAGGGGTATGGTTGGCTCCCTTAACGACCCATATTCTACTTATCTTGATAAGGAAACCTATACCAGTCTGAAAGAAAGTATAAGTGGTGGTAGTAATTATGGCGGTGTTGGACTTTTAATTACCCTTGATGAAGAAAAGAAGGTACCCATGGTGGTTTCTCCCTTTAAGGGTGCTCCTGCCCAACGAGCGGGAATAAAAACCAAAGATTTTATTATAAATATTGACGGGCAAAGTACGAATAATATGGATCTTGAGACTGCCGCAAACCTTATGAAAGGTGAGCCTGGTACAAAGGTAGAATTAACTATTTTATCTGAAAATGATCTTTCTACGCGTCAGGTTGTTCTAACTAGAGAAATTATTCAAGTACCGGCAGTTGAGGGTAAGATTTTAGAAGGGCATCAAGATATAGGGTACCTTAACTTCTTAACTATGTTTAGTGAACAAACAGCTGTTGATTTAGGGAATGAGTTAAAGGAACTTAGACAACAAGGTATGAAGCGACTAATTATTGATTTAAGAAATAATCCTGGAGGTTCACTAGCAGCAGCTGTTGATGTAGCCAGTTATTTTGTTCCCGAGGGACCGATTGTTTATTTAAGTAATAGTAAGAAAACAGAAGCTCTTATGGCCCGGGGTTATGCCCAACCTTTACCTCTAGTGGTTTTGGTAAATGGGGGAAGTGCTAGTGCTTCTGAGATTGTAGCTGGTGCTATCAAGGATACCAAAAGCGGGTATTTGGTAGGTGAAAAGACTTTTGGTAAAGGGATTGTACAAACCATTTATCCTTTACCGGGTGATACGGCGGTTAGAATTACAACCCATAAATATTTAACACCTGGAAAACATGATATTCATCATAAAGGAATAATGCCTGATTATGTAGTTACCATGGAACCCGAGATAGAACAACACGTTTTAGCAAATGCCCCAGATGTAGAAAATGATCCTCAATTACAAAAAGCTATTGAACTGTTGGAAAATCAGTAAATATTATAACAAGCCCTTTTGATACAGCTGTCAAAAGGGCTTTTGTAATTGGTTTGTATGGGTATAGATTTGAAACTTTATACTTTAAATTGGCTGTTTATGTTATACTGAAAATGTTCTATTATTTTCCTAAATATTGAATATAAGAGTGAATATAACCATGATGAAAAAGTTACTTATAGCTGTAGTTTGTTTAACTGTTTCATTGTGTTTTTTAAAGTTCGACTCCAAACCCGATACATATCAATTAGAAACCAACTTCAGACAAATAGTTATTGACCCACCTCCCCTAAAAGTATCAGAACAGTGGGCAGTTTCTGCCAAAGATTTTTTAAATATTGGTGGGGGAGAAGTCAATTGGTTTGATGGTAAGGCTATTCTTAGAGCAGCTAAAACAGCTGAAATTGAGTTAGGCAAGAAAGATATAATCTTTGAAGGTGAGAAAAAACAACTGGTAGTTGAGCCAATTTTAGTAAATAAGCAACTTTATGTACCCTTATCCTTAGCAACCAAAGTAATGGGAATGTCTGGTGATATTAATAGAGGGAATGATAATCCAAACCTATCTTTATTAATTAAAAACATTGGCAACAATATACGCTATCGGTACCATCCTGTATATGATTTAATTGCTAGCTACAATCCTAGTGATGGAAACATAAAAGGGCAACTATTTTTAGCGTATCAAAATCCTTATTTAGAATCGCTGAAGGAAATTTGTTTTAACTTACCTGCTAATGCCCCTTATGGTAATGGGGCCAAAACTATAGTAAAGACTGTAAAGGTAAACAATAGGCCTGTGGCATTCAATTCTAAAGGAAGTAGTTTACTAGTTGACCTTTTAAATCCTTTAGCACCCGGAGAAACTGTTTTAATAAACATTTCTTTCAATACTACAGTACCCAAGAAAGTAACAAGGCTAGGGAGAAGTAATAAAACCAGCACTATTGCAGGATGGTACCCAATACTTGCACCTCGAACAGATAATGTATGGGAGAAAGTAGCTGGCACTACTTTTGGTGAGCCTTATTTTTCCGAGGCTGCTTATTATCAGGTGACTTTAATCCTTCCGTCTGAATATCGTGTATTAGCAAGTTCAAAAAATACAGGTTGTCAAATAAAGGGGGATCATACGAACTGGAAGTTCAATAGTGAATATCCTATTAGAGAGTTTGCTTTTACCGTTTCTTCTGAATGGAACTTATTTTCTAAGCAAGTGGGTTCAGTACAATTGGTACTAGCTTCTTCCGGAGACTGCGACCAGTTTATAATGAAAGTTGCCGAAGAAGCATTAAATTTTTATCAAGATAGTTTTGGTATTTATCCTTACTCTTATTTAAATATGGCTCTTGTCCCGATGGAGACTCTTGCAGGTATGGAATACCCAGGATTGATACTTTTAAACAATGCTTTAAATATAGATAACGGTTTATTAGCCCATGAAATTTCTCACCAGTGGTGGTACAACCAAGTTGGTAACAATAGTTGGTGCCAGCCCTGGATTGATGAAGCTCTTGCAGAGTATAGCGCGTTAGTTTTTTTCCGTAACTGTTATCCTCATGATTATAAAAATAAATTGGCAAATATAAAAAAGCGAGGGAAGAAAACAGAACTTCCCATAAACTTACCTTTAGAAAGATATCAAGATGAACAAACCTACCATCAGGCTGTTTATAGTCGGGGGGCTATGCTTTGGCTTAAATTAGAAGAGATTATGGGACAAGAATGTTTATTAAAGGCTCTTAAGTATATTCAACAATATTATCGTTATGAAATAATTTCCGATAAAGCCTTAATAAATGTTTTGACATATTATGGGGATTTGGATATCAAGGATTTTGAACCATATTTGGCCTTTGAACAACAAGATTTTTAGTGAATATTACATTAAAGCACATTCAGTTTTTTACTGGGTGCTTTTTTTGGTAAATTATTGGACAAGGTTATCTGTTAGAAAGGACACAGCCCAATATGATATAATGACTTCCGGAAAGGGGGGAGCGGAATGCCGCCCTTTAAATTAAAATCTCAATATGTACCTTGTGGTGATCAACCTAAAGCTATATCTAGTTTAGTAGATGGGTTAAAAAAGGGTTATCGTCATCAAACTCTACTTGGGGCAACCGGTACCGGTAAGACTTATACAATGGCCCAAGTTATTCAGGCTGCACAGAGGCCAACTTTAGTCTTGGCTCCAAATAAAACACTAGCGGCTCAGCTTTGTGGTGAATTTAAAGAGTTCTTTCCTGATAACTGTGTAGAATATTTTGTTAGTTACTACGATTATTACCAACCGGAAGCTTATGTACCTCAATCTGATACCTATATTGAAAAAGATAGTTCAATAAACGATGAAATTGATAAACTACGCCACTCCGCTACAGCAGCTTTGTTTGAGAGGCGCGATGTTATTATTGTTGCTAGTGTTTCCTGTATTTATGGTTTAGGTTCACCTGAGGACTATAGTACCCTGATGCTTTCTTTACGTGAGGGACAGGAATATGATCGTGATGAGATTTTAAGAAAATTAGTTGATATACAGTACTCTCGAAATGATTATGATTTTAAGCGGAGTACTTTTAGGGTTCATGGCGATGTTATAGAAATTTTCCCGGCTTCTTTTACAGAAAAAGCTATTCGCGTAGAAATGTTTGGGGATGAAATCGAAAGGTTACTTGAAATAGATACTTTGACAGGAGAAATACTAGGTCGACGTAAACATGTTGCTATTTTCCCGGCAAGCCACTATGTAGTTGAAGATGAAAAAATGGAACGAGCAATAAAAAGTATCAAAAAAGAACTTGAGGAACGGCTTCAAGAACTTAGGCAGGAGGGTAAACTTCTTGAGGCCCAACGCTTAGAACAAAGGACAAATTTTGATCTGGAAATGATGAAGGAAATCGGTTTTTGTAAAGGTATTGAAAATTATTCACGACATTTAACTGGAAGAGCACCAGGGGAGCCCCCCTATACGCTACTGGATTATTTTCCTGAAGATTATTTATTAATAATCGATGAATCGCATATTTCTGTTCCCCAAGTTGGTGGTATGTATGAGGGGGATCGTTCTCGAAAAACTACTTTAGTTGAATATGGTTTCCGTTTACCTTCGGCCCTCGATAATAGACCATTAACTTTTGAGGAATTTAATGATCGTATTAACCAAGTGATATATGTTTCGGCCACACCTGGTAAATATGAGTTAGACCATTCCGAACAAGTGGTTGAACAGATTATCCGACCAACAGGTTTAGTAGATCCCGAAGTTATTGTAAGGCCGGTAAAAGGGCAGATTGACGATCTTTTAGAAGAAATAAATAAAAGATTGCTTAAAAATCAAAGAGTCTTGGTTACTACTTTAACTAAGCGTATGGCTGAAGATTTAACTGATTATTTATTAGAAGTAGGTATAAAGGTTCGATATATGCATTCGGATATTGGTGCCATTGAAAGAATGGAAATCATACGTGATTTACGTTTAGGTGTTTTTGATGTTCTTGTTGGTATTAACCTTTTACGGGAAGGTCTTGATTTACCTGAAGTATCTTTAGTAGCTATTTTGGATGCTGATAAGGAAGGTTTTTTAAGGTCTGAACGTTCTCTCATCCAGACAATTGGACGGGCAGCTCGTAATGCAGATGGTAAGGTTATCATGTATGCTGATACCATTACTGACTCAATGCGCCGAGCTATAAGTGAAACCAATAGGCGGCGTAAGATACAAATTAAATATAACGAAGAAAATAATATTATACCCCAAACAGTAATTAAGCCGGTACGACAAATTATTGAAGCTACAACTGCAGCTGAAAGTCCAGAAGAATATCAGGTTAAAGGTAAGAAGAAACAACGTAAATTTAACAAAAGTGAACTTAAATCTCTTATTAGCCAGCTAGAAAAAGAAATGAGAATGGCAGCTAAGAACTTAGAGTTTGAAAGAGCTGCGGAGCTTAGAGATGCTATTCTAGAATTAAAAGAACAGGCAAGCTAAACCTTAAATAAAAAACCATAATTTAAATAATGACCCCCTAGCTGGTATTTCCTTAAGATATAGGACCTTTTATGTTATAATACAGGCGTATATAGCTAAAAAGGTCAATTTTTAAGGATTTTCCCCTGGGGGGGGTTAAATTATATGGCAAAAGATAAAATTGTTGTTCAGGGAGCTCGAGTTCATAACTTAAAAAATATAAATGTTGACATACCCCGAGATAAATTAGTTGTTATTACGGGGTTATCAGGATCCGGAAAATCTTCCCTTGCCTTTGATACTATTTATGCTGAGGGACAGCGCCGTTATGTTGAGTCTCTTTCTTCATATGCACGCCAGTTTTTAGGGCAAATGGATAAACCTGATGTTGATGCTATAGAAGGTCTGTCACCAGCTATTTCTATAGATCAGAAGACAGCCAGTCATAATCCACGGTCAACAGTAGGTACGGTTACTGAAATTTATGACTATTTGCGTCTCTTATTTGCACACATTGGCAGGGCGCATTGCCCAAAGTGTGGCAAGTCAATAGCTCCTCAGACAATTTCACAAATGGTTGATCGTATACTAACATACCCTGAAGGTACTCGTCTTCAAGTTATGGCTCCTATTGTACGTGGACGTAAAGGGGAGTATCGTAACATCCTAGAAGAGATTCGTAAGGAAGGGTATGTACGTGTCCGTATAGATGGGGAAATTAAGGAAATAAGTGAGGATATTATTCTTAATAAAAATAAAAAACACAATATAGAAGTTGTTGTTGACCGCTTAAAGGTGCGGTCTAATGTTGCAAGTCGTTTAGCTGAATCACTGGAAACAGCCTTAAAGTTATCCGAGGGTTTGGTACTTCTGGATGTTATTGATCATGAGGAGCTACTTTTAAGTGAGAAGTCTGCCTGTGTAGAGTGCGGGGTTAACTTACCGGAAATAACTCCACGCTTTTTTTCGTTTAATAACCCTTATGGGGCCTGCTCGTCATGTACAGGTTTAGGGATTACAATGAAGGTTGACCCAAAACTGGTTGTTCCAAATAAAGACCTTTCTTTACGAGAAGGTGCGATTATACCATGGAGTCGCAGTAGTATTAATATTTATAACCAAATGTTAGAGTGCTTGGCCAGTCATTATGGTTTTAGTATGGATGTTCCTGTCGGGGAGCTATCACCAGAACATTTTAACATTATCTTGTATGGTTCTGGAGCGGAACGAATCAAATTTCGTTATGTTAACCGTTTTGGGGATATCCGGAAATATGAGGCTCCTTTTGAGGGAGTAATCCCTAACTTAGAAAGGCGTTATCAGGAAACCCAGTCGGAATGGGCACGAAGCGAAATTGAAAAATATATGAGTCAACAAACCTGTCCTTCGTGTCAGGGAGCTCGTCTAAAGCCTGAAGCCCTTGCTGTTAAAGTTGGAGGTCTTAATATATGTCAGCTTACAGCTCTTAATGTTAGGGAAGCAGCTGAATTCTTAAGGAAGCTGGAGCTTAACGAACGAGAACAGATTATAGCCAGGCAGATTTTAAAAGAAATATTGTCTCGATTACAGTTTCTGCTAGATGTGGGCTTAGATTACCTGACTTTAGATCGTGCAGCAGCTACCCTTTCAGGAGGGGAGGCTCAACGTATTCGTTTAGCAACCCAGATTGGCTCACAACTCATGGGTGTCTTGTATATATTAGATGAGCCGAGTATTGGCCTTCACCAACGGGATAATGATAGGCTAATAAAAACCTTAAAACGTTTACGGGATTTGGGTAATACTGTCATTGTAGTTGAACACGATGAAGATACTATGCGGGAAGCTGATTATATAGTAGATATTGGCCCGGGAGCAGGTGACCATGGAGGTCAGGTAGTAGCGGCCGGTACGGTTAATGAAATAATGTCTAATCCCCAGTCTGTAACTGGGAAGTACCTAAGTGGGCGTAAACGTATTTCAGTTCCAGAGGTAGTTAGGAAGCCCAATGGTAAATATATAACCATTAAAGGAGCCAAGAAACACAATCTTAAACAAATAGATGTTTCTTTTCCTTTAGGGTTATTCATTGGTGTTACTGGTGTTTCAGGTTCAGGTAAGAGTACACTTGTTAATGAAATTCTTTATCGGGCCCTATCTGATCATTTCAAAGGAAATTCTAACAATACGGATGATTTTGTTTCTATTACCGGAACAGAACATCTTGATAAAGTCATTGCTGTCGATCAGTCGCCTATTGGGCGGACTCCCCGTTCTAACCCTGCAACCTACACTGGGGTTTTTGACGATATTCGTGCTTTATTTGCGGCAACACCTGAAGCTCGGGCTAGAGGTTATAAACCTGGTCGCTTTAGTTTTAATGTCAAAGGGGGACGTTGTGAAGCTTGTAGCGGTGACGGTATTATAAAAATTGAAATGCACTTTTTACCTGATGTTTACGTTCCTTGTGAAGTTTGCCAAGGTAAACGTTATAACCGGGAAACATTAGCTATTAAATATAAAGGCAAATCTATTGCTGACGTTTTAGCTATGACAGTTGATGAGGCGGCAGAATTCTTTTCAGCAATACCTCGACTATACCGACGCTTATCTATCCTGCAGGACGTGGGTTTGGGCTATATAACCTTAGGACAACCTGCTACCACCTTGTCTGGAGGGGAAGCCCAAAGGGTAAAATTGGCTACAGAATTAGCCAAACGAAGCAATGGACGCACAATGTATATTTTAGATGAACCTACAACTGGACTTCATATTGCTGATATTGAGAAATTGTTAACTGTACTACAGAGGTTGGTTGATACAGGTAATACAGTAGTGGTTATTGAGCATAACCTTGATGTAATTAAATCTGTGGATTATATAATTGATCTTGGACCTGAAGGCGGTGATGGTGGTGGTAAAATAGTGGCTACTGGCACACCACAAGAAATCAGCCAAGTAACTAGTTCATATACAGGCAAGTATTTAAAAAAGGTCTTAGAAAAGGATATTAAAACTTTTAATAATAGTGCTTGAGAGGAATTTTTACCCACAAAAGGAGTATTAATTAAAAGTTAATATTTAGTGGGGCGGTAATTATGGACCTTAAAGAAAAACTTCAACATTTACCAGACCATCCTGGGGTCTACCTTATGTATGATGCAAAAGGGGAAGTAATCTATGTGGGTAAAGCTACCTCATTGAAAAAACGGGTAAAGTCATATTTCAGGGGGCAGCAATTACCTCGTACAGCAGTAATGGTTAGCCATATTACTGATATCGAGTATATCCTTACAGATAATGAAGTAGAAGCTTTAGTTTTAGAATCTAATCTCATTAAGGAACACAAACCTCGGTATAACGTAAACTTGAAAGATGATAAGAGTTATCCCTATATAAAGATTACTTCTAAAGAGCAGTTCCCACGAGTACAGGTAACGCGCTCGGTAGTTAGAGATGGTTCCCGTTATTTTGGCCCGTATACTAATGTTGGCTCCCTCCGAGAAACATTAAAAATTTTACGGGCATTATTTCCTATTAGGACTTGTAAAGGGACACCTTTAAAACCTCGTAGCCGCCCTTGTCTAAATTACCACATTGGACGATGTCTTGCACCCTGTACTAATCAAGTGACACCAGAGGTTTATCGCCAAGCAGTAGATAATGTAATTATGTTTTTGGAAGGTAAACATGAGGTTTTAAGTAAGAAACTAAAAGAGGAAATGGAGATGGCCTCCGAAAGGCTAGAATTTGAGAAAGCGGCTAAAATCCGGGATCAACTTAAGGCAGTACAGGACGTTTGCGAAAGGCAGAAAGTAACAGCGGCAAGTGAGGATGACGCTGATGCTATTGCTTTTGCACGCGAAAGAGGAGCAGCCTTAGGTATTGTATTTTTTAGCCGGGGTGGAAAAATAATTGGTCGTGACCACTTTTTCCTTGAAGGAACTAGCGGATTGTCCAGAGCAGAAATAATGGCTGCTTTATTAAAACAGTACTATAGTCGTGGTGTAGAGATTCCTCCTGTTATCTATCTTCATGATGAAGTTGAAGATATGGAAACAATTGCTCAGTGGTTAACCCAACTTAGAGGAACTAAGGTTAGATTAAAAGTTCCAAAACGGGGTACAAAACTTAAACTTCTAAATTTAGTTCATGAGAATGCAATAACTCTTCTACAAGAACATTTGCTTCTTTGGAGACAACAGGAAGAGGGTAGCAAAGAAGCCCTTATGGAGATTCAAGAGCTTTTGGGGTTACCACGGTTGCCGCGGAGAATGGAGGCCTATGACATTTCTAACTTTCAAGGGACCAATCAGGTGGGGGCTATGTCTGTTTTTATTGATGGAAAGCCTCAAGTTTCGGCTTATCGGCGGTTCCAAATAAAAACGGTTAAAGGCCCTAATGATTTTGCTTCAATGCAAGAGGTTATAAGTCGTCGTTTTCGTCGTGCCGAAGAGCGGGATCCGAAATTTTCCGATATGCCTGACTTAGTTCTTATAGATGGCGGTTTAGGGCAACTTCATGCTGCTCGGCAAGTTATGGAGTCAATGGGAGTAGGTGATATACCTACTTTTAGTTTAGCTAAAGAAGAAGAGCTATTATTTAATATAGATAGCAATGAACCTATCAGGTTGCCTCGAGAAAGTAAGGCTTTACATTTATTACAACATTTGCGAGATGAAGTTCACCGTTTTGCTATAACTTACCATAGGAAAAAGAGAAATAAGGGCACTTATCGTTCTATATTAGATGATATTCCTGGGGTAGGGCCAAAACGTAAAAAGGCTCTTTTACGTGCTTTCGGTTCAGTCAGTAAAATTAGGCAGGCGACTGAAGAAGAATTAACAGCTGTTGAAGGGATAAATAGATCAGTTGCTAAGCGTATTCTTGAAAGCTTGGGGAGGAAACCAAATGGCGAAAATACAACTAGTAGCCCTTGACTTAGATGGAACACTATTAACGGATGAGATAGTCATAGATAAAAAGGCTAAAGAAGCAATCAGAAAGGTTAGGGAAAAAGGAATTAATGTTACCCTGGCTACTGGTCGTATGTTTAGTTCTGCTCAATCTTTTGCTGTTGAGTTAGGTATAGAATTACCTATGATTGTTTATCATGGGGCCCAGGTACGACATCCAATAACTGGAGAAGTTTTTTTTGAACGTGGACTACCATTATCTTTGGCTGAATGTATAATTAGACATATTAGGCATTATGGGTATGCTTATAATGTATATCTGGATGATAAATTATATGTAGAGAATATCAAGAAAGAAAATATAGAATATGTTGAAAGGACAGGAGTCAAGTTATATAAGGTTGATGATATGTTAGATTTTCTAAAAAAAGGTCCTTTAAAAATAGTTGCCTTACAAGAAGGAGATAAATTGGACCTGTTAGAAGAGGACATTAAGAGGGATGTGGGTGATAAGGTATATATCACTCGTTCTCTACCTTTTTATTTAGAAACACTTAACCGCGAGGCTAATAAAGCCCGAGGACTTAAGGCCTTGGCAGAAATGGAAGGTTTTAAAGCAGAAGAAATTATGGTTTTTGGTGATAGTTATAACGATATTGAAATGTTTAAATATGCTGGTATATCGATAGCTATGGGTAATGCTCCAGAAACCGTTAAGGCTTATGCTGATTATGTAACTGGGACTAATAATGAAGGTGGCGTTGCCAAGGCATTAGAAAAATTTATATTAGGGGGCTAAACTTTTGTTTCAGTCCTTCTGGGCTGATTTTCACGTTCATACAATCTATAGCGATGGAAAAGCAAATCCCAAAGCAATGGTTGATGCAGCCCAATGTGCAGGATTACAAACAGTAGCTCTTACTGATCACGGTCCTAGAAATATTGGTGTGGGTATAAGCACCTCTAAGGAATATTTAAGGCTAAAAAGAGAGATCTTGAGCAGGGAGTTTCCTGCTATTAAGGTTTTAGTAGGTGCCGAGGCTAACATTGTAGGGTTAAATGGGGAAATTGATATTCCTTTAAATGTTATTGATAAACTAGATATTTTATTAGTGGGTTTACACCCATTTATTTTACCTACGAGTCTTAAAGCGGTTCGTGATTTTGTATTAGCTAACCAATTTTATAAATATAATGACTATTGGAAGCATAAGGCTATTGAGGTAAATACAAGGACTTTAATAGCAGCCATGGAGAAATATAAGATATTTTGCATCGCCCACCCGGGTTTAGGGATGCCTGTTGACATTGAAGCTTTAGCTTCAGCCTGTGCCAGGGTGGGAACTGCCTGGGAAATAAATGTAGGTCATTTGTTTCAAAAACCAAAAGAGCTGGCTAAAGTTGCACGATATGGAGTAAATTTTGTTGTAAACAGTGATTCTCATCAACCTTCTACCGTGGGGCGTTTAGAGGAAGGTTTAAAATTAATACGAACAGCTGGAATATCACCCGAACAGGTAATAAATTTACGACAAATTTGAATAAAAACTTTTTGGGGAGGGAAGAACATGGTATCTAAGAAAGATCTAAGCTTATTAATAGTTACCGGTATTTCAGGAGCAGGAAAGACCCAAGCGATACGTTGCTTTGAGGATCTTGGCTTTTTTTGTGTAGATAATCTTCCCCCTTCCCTAATTCCAGGTTTTGTAAATCTCTTAATCGATTCCGGTGAAAAAGGGAAAAAGATAAAAAAGGCAGCTTTAGTCATTGATATTCGCGGAGGACAATTTTTCACTGGTCTTAGTGAAGCATTTAATTATTTGGACAGCCATGGTATAGCTTATGAAATTCTTTTTTTGGAAGCGGCCGATGAAATTTTGGTGCGGCGTTACAAAGAAACCCGAAGGAGGCATCCTTTATCCAGTGGTGGCCAGATTTTAGAGGGGATTATTGAGGAACGTCATCGTCTAGAGGAACTTAGGGGCATGGCTAGTAAAATAATTGATACTTCTGAGTTAAAACCACAAAAACTAAAGGAACAATTAACGGAGCTTTTTGCTGATAATCAGAAACAGTTGCTTATCACTGTTATTTCATTTGGTTATAAATATGGTATTCCCTTAGATGCTGATTTGGTTATGGATGTTCGCTTCCTTCCTAATCCATTCTATATTGAATCTTTGCGTCCTTTTACGGGTCATGATCGTTGTATTGAGGAATTTGTCATGTCTTCACCTGAAACCCAAAGTTTTATTGAACAATTTATAGATTTACTGAAATTTCTAATCCCTCATTACTTACGGGAGGGAAAATCACATTTAGTCATAGCTATTGGTTGTACAGGGGGTCAACATCGTTCGGTAACCTTAGCTAATAAGATAGGAGAACTTATTAAGAATGACAATTATGAAGTATCAGTTAAACATCGGGACATTGAACGTTATTTAAAGAGAAACAAAAAGGGATATAAAAAAGAGGATTTTAATATTTAAGAAGAGTTGCGGGGGAGGGTACCAGGTGGAAGGCTTTAAGTGGCTTTACCCCGGGTTTAAAATTAAGCGTTGGCTACTGCTGATAGTTTTAGGGGCATTTTTACTTATTTCAGGTATAACATTTATCCTGGGGATAACTTTGCTTGGTTCTTCTCAAATGAATATTATCTGGTTGGATTTATATTTTTTTAAAGGTTTAAAATCTACTTTGACAGGAGGCTTAGTGGTAGCTGGTATAGGGCTGGTACTTATAGTTTTTAGTATTAAGCGACTTGCCAGCTCTTTTTTACGTGTCGTTTATCCGGGAAAAACTTCTAGCTTATGGCAATTATTTTATCGACGCCAATACTTGGCTAAGGGACCACGAATAGTAGCCATTGGTGGGGGTACAGGTCTAGCTGTTCTCCTTAAAGGTTTAAAAAAATATACACGTAATTTAACTGCAATTGTTACTGTGGCTGATGATGGTGGTAGTTCCGGACGTTTAAGAAAGGAATTAAATATACCACCTCCGGGAGATATACGTAACTGCTTAGTAGCCTTGGCTGATACTGAAATTTTGATGGAAGAACTGTTCAATTATCGTTTTCGCCAAGGAGAGGGTCTTAGCGGTCACAGCCTGGGAAATTTACTTATTGCTGCAATGACAGATTTATCAGGGGACTTTGATCGTGCAATTCAAGAATTAGCGAGAGTATTAGCTGTAGGGGGTCGGGTTATCCCCTCAACTACTAGTCAGGTGGTTATGGGGGCAGAATTAACTGATGGTAGTATAGTTTTTGGAGAAAGCAATATTCCTAAGGTAACCCAAGGTTTTAAAAAGAAGATTAAAAGGGTATTTCTAGAACCGGCCGACTGTAGACCTCCTGAAGCGGCTTTAGAAGCTATAAAACAAGCAGATGCAGTTATTATTGGACCAGGAAGTTTATATACAAGTATCTTACCAAACTTATTGGTACAGGGTATAAGTGAAGCCTTACGTAAAACATCAGCTCCAGTCTTTTATATAAGTAATATTATGACACAACCCGGAGAGACAGATAATTATTCTCTTTTAGATCACATCAAAGCAATAGATAATCATTGCGGTAAAGGTTTGATTGATGTTGTAATTGCTCATAGCGGTTCTATTTCGCAAAGGGCTCGAAAACGATATAGCGAAAAGGGAGCGAGTCCAGTAATTATTAACGGTTCTAAGGTGGCAAAATTAGGAATAGAGTTGCGGCGGGGATGGTTGGTTGATGAAACCTATGTGGTTAGACATAATTCAGACTCCTTAGCTAGACTAATAATTGAAGAAATTTATCGTTATCAAAAACGTAGAAGAAAAAATTTTATTTGTTCATTATGGGGGAAAATCCGTAATCTAAGCTAAAGGGTTTTACCGTGAGGTGAGGGTTAGTGGTACAATCTTTTTCCTTGCAGACTAAGGAAGAGTTAGCTCGTATAAAAAGTAAGAAACGTTGCTGTCGTAAAACTGAGTTGATGGCTTTACTAAGGTTAGGTGGTTTTGATTCAATTTCAAAACAAAATGTGGTTGTATGGAGTACTTACTATGTTGTGGTTGCTAGAAAGTTCTATTCTTTAGCCAAGGAATTTATAACACCTAATGTAAGTGTAGAAAACGGACGTAAGAGCAGTAGGGGAAGGGCAACTTTAAAAGTGGTAATGCAAACAAGTAGAGAGAATATTGAAAAGTGGTTAAATGAAAAGGAGACAGTACCTGAATATAGATGTTGTAGGGCTGCTTATCTAAGAGGGGCTTTTTTGATATCAGGGTCAGTAAATAGACCTTCAGGTACCCATCACTTAGAATATTTTTTTTCAGACGAAACTGAAGCTAATTTTATGAAAGAATTAATGGAGAAACTAGAAATTGAGGCACGTTTAAGCCAACGTCAGCGAGGCTATATTATATATTTGAAAGACAGTGAACAGATTGTTCGCACGTTAAGCCTTATGGGAGCCTATAATGCGGTTCTGGCTTATGAGAATGTTTTGGTTTATAGGGATATGCGTAATCAAGTTAATCGGTTAGTTAATTGTGAAACAGCCAATTTAAACAAGACAGTTGAAACCGGTTTGCGTCAAGCGGAGAATATTCGTTACTTAGTAACTACTATAGGCTGGGATAGTTTGCCCCAAAGTTTGAAAGAGATAGCAAATTTAAGGTTACAATATCCGGAAGCAAGTTTAAAGGAATTGGGGGAAATGCTTAATCCACCAATAGGAAAATCAGGGGTAAATCATCGCTTGAGGCGATTAGAGAGGCTGACAAAACAGGTGCGGACTCAAGGGAAGAACTGATATATGCGTCGAACGGTAACATATCCAGTTATTGAACATAACAGCATGTTTTATTGGCGACAAGTTGTTCCATTACGGCGGACGGCCTGGAATTTTTTGGATATCGATAACTAGATATTTACCTTTTTTACGTTTAAAAAGTATAATCTTACGGTATTTTATTGGTATCGATATGGACTTAACTACCTCTTTAATCAAAAAATTAATAACTGTTTTTCTTTGATAAAATATCTTCTTTGGTATAATCCGTTCCAGAGATGGTTTTTAATTACCCTTATATAAATATAATAGGAACAATTTATGGTTATTATTGGTATAAGGAACAATTAATAAATACACCGCTTATTTGGTGTTTTTTTACTCCTGATAGTCCTTTATCTACAACCTTATTTGCATTAGCACTAATATTTACTCTTAAATCAGGTGAAAGTACAAAAATTTCATATGAGGATATAGGGGGTCTTAAAAAACAGGTACATACGATTCGAGAAATGTTCGAATTACCGTTAAGATACCCCGAAGAACCTTTCAAGGTAAAGCATTTTTTATATAATGAACCAGATTGCTGAAAAGGCTTATAAAGAATTATATGATCCACAAACAATAAAAAATCAATTGTTACAGCTAGAACAGCTTTATAAGCTAGAAGAAATAAGTGAGGAAGAGTATCAAGAAATTTCTGAAAAGCCATGGGATAGGCTATCCCATGGCCCTTAATGAAATGGACGATCTAGCAAACGAAGAAGAGTAACAATGCACATTATATACCTAATAAGTAATATGTAACATTTTTTGTGTTATCTAATAAAATAAAACATAACATTTTATGAAAATAACACCGGAATGGATAAAGCGTTTTCCTAATACTATCTTCTGTAAAAGTATATGTTGTATTTGGTATTGATCATGAAATAAAAGAATGGGCTGTAGCACAGGAAAAAGATTGATTGTTTATTTTAATACCACTCAATTTTCTTTTTTCTATAGTATTTCTTCTACAGCCTCATTCTATTTTTTTTATATGATATAGCAACTATTGAGCAATGAAGAGCTGTGTTACTTTAACACCATAACGATCATGTGCTACTCCGATACCTATATGAGTAAAATTGGGATTTAAAATATTTTTTTTATGGCCTTCACTTCCCATTAATAAATAATGTGCTTTTTCAACACAACTAGCATAAGCGAGGTTTTCTCCTACCTGTCTGAAGGGGATCCTAGCATTATAAACCATTTCGTAAAAATTTCCTAAATTTGGGGAAGTGTGGTCGAAATAATTATTTTCTACCATGTCGCTACTTTTCATTTCAGCAAGATTCGTTAATTCTGTATGTAACATGAGGGGATGCAGGCCGCGGCTTTTGCGTTCTTCATTGACCATATTAAATAGTTTTAAAACTTCCTTGTCAGCAGTTACATCCGGATCCTGAGTATTTTTTTCTTCCTTTGGCGCCTGGGGTTGAGCAGTTGCTTGCTCTTGATTTTTTTGTGGTTCTGTTGTTGGTGTAGTGTTGCCGGGATTATAATATCTCAATCTTCTATTCCTTAGATACCTGATCAAATCGGCAGTACTTTGTTTACTGTCTGGCGTTTCACTGTCAACGGTTGCATCTGGATTCTGAGTATTTTCTTCTTCCTCTGGAACCTGTGGTTCAGCAGGATTTCTTGGCTGTTCCTCTTTTGTTTGAGGAGGGTTTTGGGAAGTGTCCTGAGAACGGTTCAAGTTTAAAAGTTTTTCTAAGCCCCAGGATGCTTCAGCAACAGGAACATTAAATTGCAGCATTGTTATTATAAGAAACGCTACTAAAATCAATACTCTAAAACTCTTTACTTTCAATTTTTAACCTTCTTAGAAATGTTTCTACAATATTGATTATATTTTGTGGTTAAGAAAAAGACAAACAAGGTAAAAATGTCTGATGCCACAAATAGGGAGCTTGTCTCATAATGATAGAAGTTTACTGGCCAGATTACAGTTTTAGATAGGTATGTATTTTTTTGCCAAAATCAATCACATTTTTTTAGGGGAAGTGAGAATGAAGCACCTAAATACGTATGCAGATGTAGGAAATAAAGAGTTCTTTCCGTGAAAAAAGTAAAACAGCTAACTAAAGGATTGGAATTTCAAGGGGAGAGGTTGAGAAGAAAAAAGTTTCTAAAAAGTTGTTTACTACTATGGATTGGGGGAGAATTAATGAGCTGGTATAAAAGAAATATTCAGGGAATGATCCCTCAACAAAATAAAGCACACAAAGAACCCTGTAAAGGGAATGTACCGCAGAAAATTTCTAATGACAAGTCATATTCACAAGAAATTACTAGTACTGTAACTTTAAACCTGACAATTCTTGATATGGATTCAGAAAATGATCATAAAATTATTTCCAAAAGGCTGCTTCAAATGCCCGGAATAGTAAATATTAAGCCGTATCAGAACCCCCAAAAACTGATTATTAGTTATAATCCTTACAAAATATCTATTGAACAAATCATTTTTGAAATTTTGAGTTTGGGGTATCAAAATTTTGTTCGTGCTTGAAGACGTTGCTAGGAACCTGGCAGGTTTCTTGAAATATATAAAAATTTTTTTAATAGGTAATTTTACCAATTTTATAAAAATGTAACCCTTTAACACCTTTAAAATAATATATAGTAGGTTTAAATATATGACTACTTAAATAAGGAGGGCTAGTAGATGGCAGAAGAAAAAATGACCCGCCAACAACAGCAAATAATGCCGGGAAAGTGTCCACCGGAAGGATGTCCGCCTTTTGACCGTATTGAATGTATAGTGGTGGATAAGGTTTATGATAGCTGCTTCCAAATTGAAGATTTTTCAAAAGAAATTACAACAGATGAATTCACAACAGGACCTTTAAATGTAGGTGATGAAATACTATGCGGATTAGATCCTGATGAACCTATAAATTGTAAAGTGATTAAACGTGAACCTGTAGATGAAACCGGATTTGTAACCCTAACTCTGTTAGTAGAAGTCTTTTTAAGGTTTGTAAACCCAAATGAGGAAACTGAAGTTGTAGAAAGGAAACAGACCATTATAAAAACTGTAACACTTTGCTGCCCGGATGGTGTAGATCCAGATTGTTCTGAAAGTACATTGGTAGCATGCAATTGTGCAGTTATTGAGGTTGATGATCATGATAATCCAACTAGAGTAACATTCCAGTGCGACATTCAAGTATGTCTTGTAATTAAGTGTATACTAAAAGTACAATTACTTGTTCCCAGCTATGGCTTCTGTGTACCAGCACCTTGTGTTACTATACCTGGAGTGTGTCCTCCGACACCACCCGAACAATGTTTCTAAAATACTATTTTCAAAGACACCGGTACCGCGGTGTCTTTTTTTTTTAATATATATTATGAAATTAAATGGATTATAGTTACAAATTAACCATAATATCCAAATAACCTAATCATAAACGGTTGAATAGAATAAATTAAAAGAATGATTGCCTTGATACTTAATGTAATTACCTAAAAAATAAATGAAAAAATCTTATCATTGAATCGAGATATTTCAGCAATCTGTAAATAAGGAGGGCTAAGGATGGTAGAAGAAAAAATGACTCGTCAACAAATACAGCCGGGAAAGTGTCCACCGGAAGGATGTCCGCCTTTTGACCGTATTGAATGTATAGTAGTAGATAAGGTTTATGACAGCTGTTTTCAAGTTGATGACATTAGCAGGGAAACTATAATAACAACTGGAGCCTATATGGAATTTGAAACAGGAACTTTTAATGAAGGGGATATATTAGGGTGTAAATTAACTCCCGGTGAAGAAATAACATGTACAGAAATTAGCCGTACAGAAGTAGATGAAACTGGATTTTTTACAATAACCTTACTTATTACAGTTCCTGTAACCTTAATAAACCCTAATAATGAAGAAGAGACTATTGAAAGAACATTTAATTTTACCAAAACTGTGACTCTATGCTGTCCTGAAGAAGTATCACCCGACTGTACTGAGAGTACTATAATAAGTTGTATATGTGTTGTTACTAACGTAGAGGAAGACTCAATCAGAGTAATGTGCGGCATTCAAGTATGTCTTGTAATTAAGTGTATACTAAAAGTACAATTACTTGTTCCCAGCTACGGTTTCTGTGTACCAGCACATTGTCTTCCTTTACCTGGAGTATGTCCTCCAACACCACCCGAACAATGCTTCTAAAATATCCATTAGCAAAGACACCGTACCAGGGTGTCTTTTTTTAATGAACACTTTGACCATTTTTAAAATGATACACTACTTCCAAAATACCTATTTTCAAAGGCACCGTACCAAGGTGTCTTTTTGTTCTTTCACTATAAGTTATAAAGTTATCTGAAGTTTACTTATAAACCAACCATGAAGATCCAATAGAAAATTTTAACATACCAATAAAATTTGAATAGAATGAATTATAATAAAAACCATTTAATTCAAGGAGGAAAATAGAATGATTGCCCTGGTACTGGCAGGGGGAAGGGGAAACAGGTTCTGGCCGAAAAGTTCCCCAGATTTACCCAAACAATTCTTAACATTGGGTGATTCAAAAAGCCTTTTACAGAAAACAGTTGAAAGATTGTGGAAACTAGTACAAACGGATGATATTTATATTGTTATTCCTGAAAAATATAAAGAACAGGTTAAAATGCAATTACCTGAAATGGATGAAAAAAATCTTATCATTGAACCGGTTACCAAAGATACTGCTGTGGCAATTGGTTATGCTTCTATGGTTATTGCTGAAAGATATGAAACTGACCCGGTTATGGTAGTTGTTCCGTCTGATCATCTTATCGATAATGAAGAAAACTGGGTTAATACACTGAAGCAAGCAGTACAGCTTACAAACGACGTAGAGGTTGTAACAGTTGGTATTACTCCTACCAGGCCAGAGACAGAATATGGTTATATCATTTTGGGTAAAAAGGCCGACAAGAAAACATGTGCTTATTTTGTAAAAAGATTTATTGAAAAACCCCAAAAAAGTAAGGCGGAGTCCCTACTTAAATCTGGTAACTGTCTTTGGAATTCTGGAATGTTTATCTGGAAGCTAAGTACTCTCCGGTCACTGGTTAAAAAATATCTCCCAGAATTATACACAGCCTTAGAAAAAATCAAAAACTTTCAGCATGAAAAGGGCTGTGGCACAGATTTAAACACCTACATGAAAGAACTTTTTGCATCTATTCCTGCTATATCTATTGATTATGGGATAGTTGAAAAATGCCGTAATATTATTGTTGTAGAAGGTAATTTCTCCTGGGATGATTTAGGGGATTGGAGAGCCTTGAAAAGAAACGGCCTCTGCAGAACGGATAATGTATTAAGTGTAAATTCTTCTGGGTGTATAGTGGATTGGGACAGGGGACCTGTAATGGTTATTGGTGTGGATAATTTGGTGATTGCCGGTTCTGATGATGGTTTGTTGGTTTGTGCAGAGGATATGCTTAACCAGATTAAGAAAGTATTAAATTCTGAAGAATTTTTAAATATTACGACTCATCTAAAAAAAAGAAGGAGAGATGAATATAAAAACTCAGGAACTATGATCGAAAAGCCTTGGGGAAGAGAAATTATTTGGGCCCAAACTCAAAATTATGCAGCTAAGATTCTTATTGTAGCTCCGGGGGAGGCAACGAGTGTCCATTTGCACAAAGAAAAGGAAGAGACTTTTTATATTGAGTCTGGTACGGGATTCATTCTACTTGGTGAGGAAGTTATTCCTGTTAAACCAGGTAAAGTGATACATGTCAAACCTAATGTTTCTCACAGGATTATGGCATCTGAAGAGCTCGTCCTGTTTGAGGTATCTACCTCTCACTTGGATGATGTTATTAGGTTAAATGACAGGTACGGTAGGGAAAAGAAGGAAGGTGGGTGGATTAAAGAATGAAAATTTTAATTACCGGAATAACGGGATTTGTAGGAAGCCACCTGGCCGAATATGCCCTCTAACAGTTGCCTTCAATTTCTGTAAGCAGGTTGAGGAAAATGCGTCCCTATTCTTGTGGGAAATTATTTAAAATTTAATAAACAGACGGGATGGAACCCGAGATACCTCTTGAGAAGACTATTAAAGATCTGTTGGATTATTGGAGAAAAAAAGTTTCCAAAAGGGACTATTATTAAGGTTTTGACAGGGGATTTTTATGAAGTTGCACATCGCAGGACCAGTTTATGGTCTCGCTGGATATACAACGGTAACCAGAGAGATAACATTAGCCCTTCATCGACAGGGAGTAGAAATTTTTTTACAACCTATAGCTTGGTTCACACCGCCTTTTAATCTACCAGGGCATACTAGAAAGATTTTAGAAGGGCTAATGCTTAGAAAAGGAGAATGTGAATATCTTTTAAACATTGGTATTCCACCATTATTTCTCTACGAAGAAGGTTATAAAAAATCTATTGGTTTAACGATGCTCGAGATTGACGGAGTACCTGAACAATGGGTGGATTTATGTAACAAAATGGATGAAGTTTGGGTTCCTTCAACTTTTAATCGTGATACCTTTATAAAAAGTGGCATTCAAAAGGAAAAAGTAACAGTCTTACCCCTGGGTGTTGATACTACTGTTTTTAATCCCCGGGATGCCAAGGGCAAAGGGAATAGAAAAGATTTTACTTTTTTAACAGTATGTGAGTGGATTCCCAGAAAGGGTTATGATATTTTACTAGAGGCTTATTTGAAAGAATTTACAGGTAATGATGCTGTAAAGTTAGTTATTAAATCCCATGTCAGGAGAAATTATGATTCAGGTGAGAAAATAAAACAAGAAATAAAGCATTTTATGAACAATACGGGAGTCAAAAATCCACCTAAAATAAATTTGATATCACAAATCTTAAATACTTCTGAAATGGCGAATCTTTATAAAAGTGCCGATTGTTTTGTACTTCCTACAAGGGGCGAAGGGTGGAATTTCCCGGTACTAGAAGCTATGGCATCTGGAGTTCCAGTTATTACTACTGATTGGTCAGCCCACTTGGACTTTGTGAGTGAAAAAAATGCTTTTCTCATAAAAGTTAAAGAATTGGAACCTGTTCCCAGACTGGGGCTGCCGATTGATAAATTTTATATGGGATTTAGATGGGCTAAACCAGATATTTCCCATCTCAGGAAACTGATGCGAAGAGTTTATGAGAATAAAGCGGAAGCACTAAAAAAAGCTGATAATGCCCTGGAAAGTATCAAAAATCTAACCTGGGATGTTACGGCCGAAAGAATAATGAACAGGCTTTTAAATGAGGGGTATAGCTAATATGAAAATATGTTTCTACTATTCATTTCCAACACAAAAGGACTGGAATGATCCGGACATGGAGGGAAGCGGGTTACCAGGATCAGAAGCTGCAATTGTGCAGATAACGAGGGAACTTTCCAAAAGACATGAAGTTACGGTATTTAATAAGACTTTACGTGAAGGTATTTTTAATGGGGTTGGATATAGAAATATAGGCAAATTTGATTATAGGGAAAAATGGGATGTTATGGTGGTTGTCCGGGGCCAGCCTCCCAGATTGGATTTAGTACCAGCTAAATTAAAATTATACTGGTCAATAGAAGAAAATAGCAATTTGGTTAAAGATTGGACCAAGTTATTACCTTTCGTTAAAAAAGTTATTACTATAAGTTCTTTTCATACTCAAGAGCTCTTAAAGAATACCGAAGTACCGCGGGATAAAATATATCAAACCAGGCTTGGCATAAATGATAAAGAATATAGTACCGTTTTACCAAAAATAAAAAATAAGCTTATTTATTGCTCTGTACCCAGGAAAGGATTGGACAATATGGTTCAAATTTTTCCACTAGTGAAAAAAGTAATTCCAGATGCCAGACTTGTTATTACAAGTGATTATACCCTGTGGGGAAGAAAACCTCAGAATGAGAAATATAAAAAAGCCTTCATGCGAATCCCAGGTGTTAGTTTTTTGGGAAGGATAGAAAGAGAAAGGCTTATTTATGAACAGAAAACAAGTCAGCTTCATGTTTATCCCTGTACTTTTAAAGAATTGTTTTGTATTTCTGCCATGGAATGCCAGGCGGCAGGAACACCTTCTATTTGTTCTGAAATTGGAGCACTTTCTACTACAATAAGAGATGGAGTTACTGGTAGAGTTGTAAAAATGAAAAATGGCAGTGTGCCAATAGCAGAATTTGCACAAGAGATAATTAAGTTGCTGAAGAATCCGATAGAGATAGCCCGAATGTCAAAATCTGCCAGAGAGAGAGCTTTAGGATATTTTACCTATGACAAAATTGTCAGGGAATGGGAGGAAAAATTTTATATCTGGCTTCAAGGAGAATAATAAGTAAAAGTAGATAGTCTTTGGCAAAGCAAAAGTTAGAGTAACAGTCAATACCTGTCTGTTGATAGATCGTTGTCTCAAAAGAGTATAAATAGATGATTTAATCCCAAAAAGTAACTCGTATCACTACAAAAGTGGTACGGGATAAGATTATTTATGACGCAATTTTAATGTTTAATGCTAAAGTGGGGGTGAAGATTTTGGAAAAAACTTTTGGTGACAGCCCCATTAAAGTAACCACAATACCATTTAAATTAGAATTAATATTGATCTTAACCTCAAGGATGCGGTTTTCTTAAGATAATTACTAGAACGGTGATTAAATGTGGACTTCGGATAATAGTATAATTAGTGACTATACCTCTTTAGATTTAACCAATTATTGAAAGCAAACTAAATTCAGCCACGTGGCTTATTCGTAGTCTTGAACAACGGCGGATGACAATCTATAGGGTGGTTAATTGTTTGATAAAAAAGCAAAGAGATTTTCGACAAGAGGTTAAAATATTTAAAGCCCCTAACGATGAAGGAAGTTATCGAAGATTTAGATATACATGAATCTACTGTAAGCATGGTGGCAGCAAAGTATGTACAAACGCCACAGGGTGTTTTTAAAATAAAGTTTTTTATTTGCTAACAGCCCCAGGAAGGGTGTTAACGTTTGTGCAGAAAGTATAAAAAGAACGATTATCGATGTGATAAAAAGAGAAGATCCATCTAGTCCTTTAACAGACTCTAAGCTTCAACAAATGTTACATAAACCAAGGGATAAGAATTTCACGCCGAACAGTGGCCAAGTATCGTGATACAGAGAGAATCCCATGTGCTATTAAGAGAAAACGTTATTAGAATGCGTTCATAACAGGAGGATTTTGGTATAGAGCGTCGAAACTTACGATATATAAATATAATATTAATAAATTGGAATAACTTAAGATATAATAAACCAGAAGAAAATTTGACAAGAACAAGGATTGGTTTTAGACCTTAATCCTTGAATATCCTTGTATATATTTAAGATCAAAAGGAGGATTACATAGTGGCGGTAAAGGTAGGTATTAACGGTTTCGGCCGCATTGGTCGTTTGGTGTTCAGGGCTTTTTTGGAAAAACCTGAATTGGAAGTAGTGGCTATCAATGATATAGCTGACATTGAAACGAATGCTCATCTTTTAAAGTATGACTCGGTTCATGGACGTTTAAATGCCACTGTTGAAACCCATGAAGACGGTATAGTTGTTAATGGCCGCTTTGTTAAAGTTTTAGCTGAGCGGGAACCTTCCAAACTACCCTGGAAAGACCTTGGTGTAGATATAGTCATTGAATCAACAGGTGTTTTTACAGACGCAACAAAGGCAGCAGCCCATAAAGAGGCTGGTGCCAAGAAGGTCATTATTACTGCTCCGGCAAAAAATGAAGATATTACCATTGTTATGGGGGTCAATAATGAAAAATATGATCCGTCAAAACATCATATTGTTTCTAATGCATCTTGTACTACAAACTGTTTAGCTCCTATAACCAAGGTATTGCATGATAACTTTACAATTAAAAAAGGTCTTATGACTACTGCCCATTCTTATACCAATGACCAGCGAATCCTTGATCTTACGCATAGGGATTTACGCAGGGCCAGGGCTGGAGCTCTTTCCATTATTCCTACAACAACAGGTGCAGCAAAGGCTATTGGGATAGTTATGCCTGAACTAAAAGGAAAACTAAATGGTCTGGCCATGCGCGTTCCAACACCTAATGTTTCAGTCGTTGACCTAGTTGCCGAGCTAGAAAAGCCTACTACTGTGGAGGAAATAAATTCCGCTATGAAGGCAGCTTCTGAAGGCAATATGAAAGGGATACTAGGTTACAGTGAAGAACCATTGGTTTCTCGTGATTACAATGGTGATCCCCATTCTTCCATAGTCGATGCTTTATCCACTATGGTAATCGATGGCAACCTGGCTAAAGTGGTTTCATGGTACGATAATGAATGGGCTTATTCAAAGAGAGTAACCGATTTAGCGGCTTTCATGGTAGAAAAAGGACTCTAAAAAGTACGGTCGCCGTAAGGCGACCTTTTCACATAAAGGGTATAAGGACCTATTTCTTTTTTTGTAGAACCAACAAGGGAGGTTTTTACTAGTGGCAAAATTAACCCTTAAAGACCTTGATGTAAATAATAAAAAAGTTTTGGTCCGAGTTGATTTTAATGTTCCCCTTAAGGATGGAGAGGTAACAGATAATACTCGTATTCGAGCAGCTTTACCTACTATTCAATACTTAGTTGAACATAATGCTAAGGTAATTCTTATGTCACATTTAGGACGTCCGAAGGGTCAAGTTAAAGAAGAACTTAGATTAGATCCGGTTGCAAAAGAATTAGAGGCTCTTTTAGGCCGTAAGGTACAAAAGGTGAATGATTGTATTGGAGCGGAAGTGGAAGAAGCTGTTGCTAATCTTAAAACAGGAGAAGTGTTACTTTTAGAAAACTTACGTTTCCATCCTGAGGAAGAAAAAAATGATCCTGACTTTGCTAAAAAATTAGCTTCTCTTGCAGATATCTATGTGAATGACGCGTTTGGTACAGCGCACCGGGCTCATGCCTCTACTGAGGGAGTAGCTCATTTTCTTCCTGCTGCAGCAGGATTCCTTTTACAAAAGGAGATTGAAACTTTAGGTAAAGCATTATCTAACCCGGAAAGACCTTTTGTAGCTATAATTGGGGGTGCTAAGGTTTCAGATAAAATAAGTGTTATAAAAAACCTCTTAACAAAAGTAGATACCCTAATTATTGGTGGGGGAATGGCTAATACCTTTTTAAGAGCTAAAGGGTATGATATGGGGAAATCTTTAGTCGAAGAAGACCAAATACCTTTGGCTAAGGAATTGATAGGTGCGGTAGGAGAGAGAGGCGTAGATTTAAATTTACCCCAAGACTTAGTAGTAGCTCAGGAATTTAAAGACGATGCCCCCAATCAAGTAGTAACTGTAAATGCTGTTCCTGATGGTTGGATGGCCTTGGATATTGGGCCAGAAACTGCTCGTAGTTTTGCTAATGCTATAAAAGGAGCACGTACAGTTGTTTGGAATGGACCAATGGGGGTATTTGAAATGGATACCTTTGCTCGTGGTACCGAGGCTGTTGCTAAGGCGGTAGCTGCTGTTGAAGGAATGTCTATTGTAGGCGGTGGAGACTCAGTAGCAGCTATAGAAAAGGCTGGGGTAGCGGATCAAATTGGACATATCTCTACCGGAGGCGGGGCTTCATTGGAGTTCCTTGAAGGTAAAGAATTGCCGGGGATAGTAGCCTTAACTGAAAAATAATAAATAAGATATAGTAATGATGGCATATCCTATTAAGAAAAATGGGGGTTCTTACATTGCGCCAACCAATTATTGCTGGTAATTGGAAAATGCATAAAACCTCATCAGAAGCTCATCAGTTAGTGAGTCAACTAAAATCCTTAATTACTACTTCAAGTGTTGAAGTGGTTGTTTGTCCACCTTTTACTGCGTTGGCCGAAGCAGTTAAAGCTGCTAACCAATCCAAAATACTTGTTGGTGCTCAGAATATGTTTTGGGAAGAGAAAGGAGCCTATACTGGCGAAATTTCAGGGCCAATGCTTAAAGAGTTAGGTTGTACTTATGTTATAATTGGCCATTCTGAGAGACGTCAGTATTTTGGAGAAACCGATGCCACTGTTAATAAGAAGGTAATGGCGGCTTACCAGAACGGAATTTTACCAATTGTATGTGTAGGGGAAACCTTGGCTGATAGGGAAGAAAAAAAGACCATGGAAGTAGTTGGCCAGCAAGTAAGGGAAGGATTAAAGGGACTTGATGCTGACCAGGTTAAAAAATTGGTAATTGCTTATGAACCAGTTTGGGCTATAGGCACAGGTCAAACAGCCACAGCAAGTGATGCCCAAGAGGTTATTGCTTTTATTAGGGAAATTTTGAGAGAAATGTATGGGGACGTTGTTCAAAATACCCGTATTCAATATGGTGGTAGTGTCAAACCTGGTAATATATCTGAATTAATGGCTCAGCCTGATATTGATGGAGCTTTAGTTGGTGGTGCTAGTTTAGAAGCAAATTCTTTTGCAGCTATTGTAAATTACAATAAAGAATAAGGGGATATTATTTTGGCTATAGAAGTTAATCGTCCTTTAATGTTAATAATTCTAGATGGTTTTGGCTTAAGTTCATCGGGGTCAGGTAATGCCATAAGTCAGGCTAATTTGACCAATTATAAAAAATTATTAAAGACGTATCCCAATACGCGTTTACAAGCTGCAGGTGAAGAGGTAGGCTTACCATCAGGGCAGATGGGTAATTCAGAGGTCGGACACTTAAACATAGGTGCTGGTAGGATTGTTTACCAGGAATTAACCCGGATTACAAGAGCCATAAAAGACGGTTCTTTTTATAGTAATAAAGTGCTACTTAATGCTATTCAAAAAGCAAAAGAACGTGACGGAGATCTACATTTAATGGGACTAGTTTCTGATGGGGGTGTACATAGTCACTTAGATCACTTATACGCTCTTTTAGAACTAGCCAAGAGAGAAGGTTTAGAAAAGGTTTATATTCATGCTTTCTTGGATGGCCGTGATGTTCCGCCGGCTAGCGCTGATGATTATCTATCGCAGGTTGAGGCTAAGTGTCAACAGTTAGGCGTTGGAGCTATAGCCAGTATAATGGGTCGTTATTATGCTATGGATCGTGATAAACGCTGGGACCGAACTGCAAGGGCCTATAGAGCTATGGTAATTGGCGAGGGCCATCAAGTTACCTCTTCTGGGGAAGCAATTCAGTCTTCATATGAAAAAGATATTACCGATGAGTTCGTAGAACCAGCGATAGTTACTTATAAAGGCAAGCCCTTAGGGTTAGTTAAAAACAATGATAGTGTAATCTTTTTTAACTTTCGGGCTGACAGGGCAAGGCAGATTACAAGGGCGTTTGTTGAGCGGAAATTTCAATTCTTTGAACGTCCTGGTGGCCGTTTAGATATCGAATTTGTTTGCTTAACCCAGTATGATGTCTCTATACCGGCACCAGTTGCTTTTCCACCTCATAGGCTAAAGAATGTTTTAGGGGAAGTAATTGCTGCTGCCGGTTTGAAGCAGCTTCGTATTGCAGAGACCGAAAAGTATGCTCATGTTACTTTTTTCTTCAACGGAGGCGTAGAAGAACCATTTCCAAACGAAGATCGTTTGCTTATTCCTTCACCTAAGGTGGCTACATATGACCAGAAGCCTTCTATGAGTGCCAGGGAAGTTACGGCAGCTGTGTTGGACCGTCTTGGCAGGTATGATTTAATCATCTTGAATTTTGCCAATCCCGATATGGTAGGCCATACTGGGGACTTAAAAGCTGCCATTGAAGCAGTTGAAACAGTAGATGAATGCCTTGGACGTATTGTGGCCGCTATGAATGAACGTCAGGCACCTCTTCTGATAACAGCTGATCATGGAAATGCAGAAGAAATGCAGGATGAGAAAGGTGAGCCGCATACAGCCCATACCAACAACTTGGTACCATTTATCCTGGCATATGATAAATACCGTAATGCCACATTAAGAGAAGGAAAACTAGAAGATATAGCTCCAACAATATTAGATATTTTGGGGTTAGAGAAGCCAGCTGAAATGACCGGTGAAAGTTTGATTAAGAGTCGATAGGAAAATAATGGAGGTGTTTGAATGACTATTATTAGTGATATTTTTGCACGAGAAATTTTAGATTCCCGCGGTAATCCAACAGTTGAAGTAGAAGTTCTTTTAGAAAACGGAGGGTGGGGGCGTGCTGCTGTACCCTCAGGAGCTTCTACAGGTGCTTATGAAGCAGTTGAGCTTCGTGATGAGGATGAGAAGCGTTTTCAAGGTAAGGGAGTTTTGGATGCTGTATATAATGTTAACTCCATTATTGCTCATGAATTGGTAGGCGTAGATGCCTTAGATCAACGTGAAGTTGATCGTCTAATGATTCAACTTGACGGTACACCTAATAAAAGCAATCTGGGGGCAAATGCTATCCTTGGGGTTTCCCTTGCTGTTGCCAAAGCTACAGCTGATGCTTTAGGGATGCCGCTTTATCGCTACATAGGAGGAGTTAATGCCCATACTTTGCCGGTACCAATGATGAATATATTAAACGGTGGTAAACACGCTGACAATAATGTTGATATACAAGAATTTATGGTTATGCCAGCTGGAGCTGAGGATTTTGCTGGTGCTTTACGTATGGGAGCAGAAGTTTTCCATAAACTCAAAGCTGTTTTAAAAAGCAAAGGGTTAAATACAGCGGTAGGTGATGAAGGCGGTTTTGCACCAAATCTACGTTCAAATACTGAAGCAATTGAAGTAATATTAGAGGCTATTACTAAAGCCGGTTATGAACCCGGTAAAGACTGCTTTATTGCCCTAGACCCAGCAGCGACTGAGCTTTATAAAGATGGAAAATATGTTTTTGCTGGAGAAGGGGTAACGAGAACTAGTGAGCAGATGATTGATTTCTATGCAGATTTAGTTAATAAATACCCTGTTATTTCAATAGAAGACGGTTTGGCTGAGGATGATTGGGAAGCCTGGCAAGAGTTGACTAAGCGTTTGGGTAAAAAAGTCCAGTTAGTAGGAGATGACCTTTTCGTTACTAATACTAAACGCTTAAGTCAAGGTATTGAGATGGGTGCCGCTAATTCTATTTTAATTAAGGTTAACCAAATTGGAACATTGACAGAGACTTTAGATGCTATCGAAATGGCCAAGGAAGCTGGTTATACTGCTGTAGTTTCACACCGTTCCGGTGAAACGGAAGATACTACTATTGCCGATATTGTTGTGGCAGTAAATGCGGGTCAGATAAAAACCGGGGCTCCTTCTCGTACCGACCGGGTAGCTAAATATAATCAATTACTACGTATAGAGGAAGAACTTGATGCTGTTGCTTTTTACCCTGGAATCAAAGCTTTTTATAACTTGCAGAAGTAATATGGTATTTTAGTTAAGTTTAAAACTCTAAAGGGTAGGGGCTGATCCAAAAGTAAAAAATACTTTTGGGTCAGCTCCTTTTTCTATCAGTAAAGAATGGCTTTTTTCTAAAAGAACCCTTAAATGGGACTTGGATAATTTATTTTATACCTGTTTTACCTTTCAAATGCTGTTCTTATATTTGGGATTTTGGAAAGTATTTCTTTCCTAAAAATCAACTTATCTTCCCAGACGATTTTTCCTTCATTGTCAACCATTCTGATTCTGTCACCATCTCTATCATAGGCGATACCCAGGTCTGCGTTTTCTTTGATTCAGTAGACTGTAATTCTTTTAGGTTTTGAGGAAGTATCGGGTCGGGTAAATGACCAGGGAAAGTAGGATCAGACTTTGCATTGATTGCAACTACTTCACAACCAGAAGATAAAATTTTTGGAGCATGTGGAGAGGTTGCCAATCTGTTCTGCTATTTCCGGGGTAAGACTTCCGTTACTGGTCATTCCTCTAATATCATAAAAAACCAAAAGAAGATTTTTTAACCAAAATAAATTATATGAATAAGATGAATAATAAATGGCTTCACTTTAAATTTGATTTGAGGGAATTTCTTTTGGGATGATATGGGGTAATGGAAAGTTTTAGGAGAAAGAACCCTGGATCTCCATAGAATTATGGATGAAATTGCATCAGATTATTTGAAATGTCCTACAAATCATCCCAAAGCCGTTATCAGGTTAACAGACCAATACGAAGGAGAAAAGAAAGAAGGTTAGATAAAAAATGAAAATATTGATTACAGGAATTACAGGATTTGCAGGCAGCCATCTTGCTGAGTATGCTCTTAATCAGCAAGATGTGGAAGTTTTCGGAACTGTTAGAGTAAGGAGTAAATTGGACAATATTGAGCACCTATTAGATAAGATCAATCTGGTTGAATGTAATTTACTAGACCCCTTTGCTGTCAGAAAGGTAATAGAAACTGTTAGACCGGACAGAATTTTCCATCTTGCAGCCCAGAGTTTTGTTCCTACTTCCTGGGGAGCGCCAGAAGAGACATTACAAAATAATATTCTAAGTGAATTAAATATTTTTGAGGCTGTTAGGTCATGTAATAACCCAGTAAAGATTCAAATTGCGTGCTCTTCTGAGGAATATGGGATGGTTTACCCCGAGGAAACACCCATTAAAGAAAAAAATCCATTACGCCCTTTAAGTCCTTATGGAGTAAGTAAGGTCGCACAGGATCTTTTAGGATATCAGTATCAAGCCTCTTACGGTCTTCATATAGTTAGAACAAGAGCCTTTAATCATACGGGACCACGGCGAGGAGAAATGTTTGTCACTTCCAATTTCTGCAAGCAGGTTGCTGAAATAGAAAAAGGCTTAAGGAAACCGGTAATAAAAGTAGGTAACTTAGAAGCTAAAAGAGATTTTACTGATGTTAGAGATACGGTTCGAGGGTATTGGTTGGCACTTGAATACGGTGTTCCAGGTGAAGTATATAATATTGCTTCTGGTATAGCAATAAAAATTAAAGAGCTATTGGATATGATTCTAGCTTTATCTAACCAAAAAATCACAGTAGAAGTAGATGAATCAAGATTGCGTCCTTCTGATGTTCCCATCCTCTTGGGTGATTATTCAAAATTTAACAAACAGACAGGTTGGAAACCGGAAATCTCCCTTAAAAAAACAATTACAGATCTACTGAATTATTGGAGAGACAGGGTTTGCTAAACATATTAGTAATTTTATTGTTTTGTTTGTGTTGTAGAAATAGATATTTTTTTGTAAAAAAACGAACTGAACCCAATTAGAGATAAAACACTTATATTTTGGGATTGTGAGTTAATATAAAAAGGGAGAGAGTATGATGGAGCTTTTAGCTATAGGGCCGCCTGGTTTGGATGCATCTGGTTATGGCGAAATGCAGCGAAGAATTTTACTTGCTTTGGAGGATTTAGGCTGGAAAGTTACCTTACGACCCTTCAGATCATTAAATACTTTAATTAAAGATCCAATCAATGAATCCAGACTGAAAAATATGGAGAAGAATCCTCTTCCACCTCCTGGATCAGTTCAAATATTTTTTTGTCCGGCCCATATGTTTGAAGCCAATTCAAAATACTATAACGTAGGATTTACAATGACTGAGGCTGATAAAGTCGATAAAAAGTGGGTTGAAAAATGCAACAGTATGGATGAAGTTTGGATCCCTTCACGTTTTAATTACGAGACTTTTCTAACTTGCGGGGTCAGAAAAGAAAAACTTCATATTATGCATTTGGGAGTGGACACTAACCATTTTAAACCTGCTAAGAGTACCAATTCAAAGAAGAAAGTTACCTTTATTTCAAGCTTTGAATTGATACCGCGAAAAGGGTGTGATGTTCTGCTGGAAGCTTTTAGTGAAGAATTCGATTGTTTAGAACCTGTTGAATTGGTCATCAAAGCTTATGAAAATGGAGGACGGTATGATCCCCAAGGAAAAACCCTTTCTAACCTGCTCCAGTCTGTTTTCAAAAAATATCCCAAAGGGGGAGCTATTAGACTGAAAAAAGAGATAATTCCTTATTCCGATTTGCCTGAATTATATCAGAAGGCTACATGTTATGTTTCCGCCTCTCGTGGTGAAGGCTGGAACTTACCGGCTATGGAGGCAATGGCCTGTGGGGTACCGGTAATTGCCCTCAGATGGTCGGGACATACCGAATTTTTAAATTCCCGAAATAGTTTCTTGGTAGAAGTTCTGGGACTGGAGGAAATAAAGGACTATTGGTGTCCGGGAGCTAGATGGGCAATAGTTGACAAAAAAGCACTTCGGCAGAAAATGCGTTATGTTGCGGAAAATCGTTACGATGTAAAACGGAAAGGTTTTGAAGCAAGGAAATATGTTGAGCAAAAATATTCAATTGAAAAAATTGCGTTTAAGATTTCAAAACGGTTGCTGAACAGAAAGTAACTTTTTTTTATCATGCATTTTTCCGTTACGGTGGAATTTAAAATATATTAGAGACAAGGTGGCTGAATTTTATGAAAGATAATTATCCCAGGAGAGAAAAAGTTTCCGCAGCTATTATCACACTTAATGAAGAAAGAAATTTACATCGCTGTCTGAAGAGTATTGCATGGGTTGATGAAATTATTATCGTGGATGCTGGAAGTACTGACCGTACCGTCCAGATAGGAGAAGAAGCAGGGGCTAAAGTGTATTATCGACCCTGGCCAGGATTTGCAAAGCAATGGGAAAATGCAATTAACTTATGTTCTAATAATTGGATTCTGCTTCTAGAAGCTGATACAGAAATAGAACCGGAGTTGGTAGAAGAAATTCAGGAGGTTTTAGTATCACCTGGTGAAACACGTGGGTTCTGTTTACTCTACAAAAATTTTTTCCTCGGAAAATGGATTAGGTATTGCGGGTGGTATCCGTCGCCAAAATTGCGATTATTTCGAAAGGATTCCGTACGAGTTATTCATCGAGAAGTACATGAAAATTTTACGGTTGTTCCTTATATTGTCAAAGAATTATCACGAGGACATGTTAAACACTATAGTTATCATTCTCTTCACCAATATCTAAAAAAATTTAATAATTACACTGATTTAGATGCACTGGAAATGTTTAAGACCAATGCTAATACTTCCTTTTCTGAAAAAGATTTATTTAAAGTTTTTTCAAAAAAATTTAATGAAATGTATCACCAGAAGGAAGGATTTAAAGATGGACTCCACGGGTATGTTCTTTGTTATTTGTCAGCCTTCTATGAATTTATTAAAATTGCTAAATTTTTAGAACTAAAAGGGGGTTTCGATTACCCTGGTGATCCACAGTGAAGATTGGTATTGACATTAATCCCTTGGTAACAGGTCACCAATTTCGTGGCATCGGAGTATATACAAGAAACTTACTAAAAGCTTTTCTCGACTCCCCGATTTGTCATTCATACTACCTTTACCGCAGCTTAGGTAATTTTACTATACCTTTCTCTAAACAACAAGTTGTACTGCATTTAGTTAATAGCAAAGAAGGAGGCCTTTCGGGGTTAATTAAAAAAGATCGAGTTGATGTGCTGCATATTACAGATTATTACCATCCTATATATACTCTTGCTGACCTTAAACAGATAAAAAAACAGGGAACAAAAGTAGTTGTAACCATTCATGATGTAATTCCTCTACATTTTCCAAACCATTATCCTAGGGAAAAAACTTTTATAGAAGAAAATGTAAAACCTCTGTTGTTTTTTGTTGATAAAATAATAGCTAACTCTTATGCTACCAAGCAAGATTTAATAAAATTTTTTTCATTACCGTCGGCTAAGGTGTTTGTAACACATGAGGGAGTAGACCATCAGTTTTTTACTCCAATTGTTAAAGACAAAGATTCGATAGTATTACAAAAGTACGGAATTAAATTACCATATTTTCTCTATGTTGGTGGTTTTGACTGGCGGAAAAATTGTGAAACAATTCTGCGTACTTATTCTGAGTTTTCAAAGAAAATATCAGACAAATATCAACTTGTTTTTGTGGGAAATGATTCTCCGACGCAGGCTATGAGGAAGATTATGGACAAAATGTCTGAAATACCAATTGTAACAGGGTTTGTTCCTATAGATGATTTACCTCCTTTGTATCGTAACTCAGCAGCACTTTTGTTCCCATCATATTTTGAAGGATTTGGTCTTCCTGTACTGGAAGCAATGGCCTGCGGTACTCCGGTACTTTCATCAAATAAAGCGTCTCTTCCCGAAATTGTAGGAGATGCGGGAATATTAATTAATCCTGATGATTTGAATGGTTGGGTTGAAGCTATGAAATTGCTGGCGATAGATCCGACTTTGGGGGAAACTCTTCGTCAAAAAGGATTTGCAAGGGTAAGAACTTTCACCTGGGATGAATGTGCCCGAAAAACATGGCAGGGATATAACTCATGTTTATCTTAAAATAATTAATGGCTTGACTTGAAGGGTGTCAATTAAAAACCCTTCGTAAAGCCCTACAAAATATAAAAGTGTAGTGTCCCCATCAACCGTATTTAATCAATGAGTAACTTGAGGAAATCATCATTTAAATAAGGAGCGGGTTTCAACATGCAGGTAGTCATACTTGCCGGTGGTTTTGGAACCAGGATAAGTGAAGAGTCTCATCTGAGGCCGAAACCTATGATTGAAATTGGGGAAAGGCCTATTCTCTGGCATATCATGAAATTATATTCTTACCATGGTTTTAATGATTTTATTATTTGCTTGGGATATAAAGGTTATTGCATAAAAGACTATTTTGCTCATTATTTTTTACACGAATCAAATATAACATTTGACTTCAGGTATGATAATGCAAAGATTATTCACAATCACTCAGCCGAACCATGGAGAGTTACTTTAGTGGACACGGGAATTGAGACCATGACAGGTGGTCGAGTGAAGAGAATTCAGCCTTATATTGAGAATGAAACCTTTATGCTGACTTATGGGGACGGGGTTTCTGATGTCAATATCCAGAAATTAGTAGAATATCACAAATCCCATGGAAAACTGGCTACAGTAACAGCTACTCAACTCGGTGGAAGATTTGGAGCTTTAGATTTAGCGGAAAATAACCAAGTTAAAGGATTCCAAGAGAAGCCAAAAGGTGATAACTTATGGATCAATGCCGGCTTTTTTATAATGCAGCCGGAGGTTTTTGGATACCTAGTAGATGATAACACTGTTTTAGAGAGAGAACCTTTGGAAAACCTCGCACGGGATGGTCAGTTAATGGCTTATAAGCATACCGGTTTCTGGCATCCAATGGATACGCTCCGGGATAAAAATCATTTAGAAGAATTATGGCAGTCTGATAGAGCCCCTTGGAAAGTATGGGAATAAATAAATGAGGAGATATAATTATGCAAAGTCAGATTATCAAACATGGATGCTCGGGAATGTTTTCGGATGAATTAGATAAGATGGGTTTCAGAAGCCAAGTTATTGATGGTTTACTTTTAAATAATCCTTATAAAAAGTTTTACGGAAGAGTTAGAACTATACAATTAGAAACAATAGAAACTTCAGATGAGAATATAGCCAAAGGTCTAGGCTTTCTAGAGACTTTTTTGCCAGGGGAAATATTGTGTGTGGAAGGTAGTTCAGAGTTTGCCTATTTCGGCGAATTAATGTCTAGGATTGCCATCCGGCAAAAGTTAGGTGGTGTAATTATAGGAGGGTTAACTCGCGACAGTGCCTTCACCCAGAACTTAATAGACTTGTTAATCTTTGCAGAAGGATATTCTCCCCGTGATATTAAGGGGAGAGGGCGAGTCAAAGCTACCGACATCAAGATCAAGATTAAGGAAGTGCAGATTAGTCCAGGAGATTGGGCTTTTGGTGACAAGGACGGTATAGTTATCATTCCCGGGCCACAACGTTGCGAGGTAGAAAAACGCGTTATCAAAACAATAAATGATGAAGTTGATATTATGAAAGCTATTGATAGTGGTCTGGGTATAAAGGAGATATTAAAAAAGCATAAGGAGTTTTAAGAGATGTTCAAAAACATCCCTAAAATCTCATATTCTCTACTGGCCTCTTGTGGGCAAAATAAAAAATTTAAAGAGACACTGGTTGCTTTATCAAATATTGGAATTGATTTAATACATTATGACGTTTCCGAAAATGAGAAAACATTATCTTTGGATGATCTCTCATTAATTTACCAATATACAGATCTTCCATTTGAAGTTCATCTCTCAGTAAAAAATCCTGAAATGTATATTTCAAAAGTCAATATGCGGAAAAAGGATTATTTTTGTATACATGTTGAAAATAAATACAATTTATCACAGCTAAAGGAATTAAAACAAAAATTGGGTTGTAATTTTGGATTAGCAATAAATGTGGACACTCCAGTTGATGCCTTATTTTATGCCGTACCCGAAATTGATTATGTACTTTTTATGGCTGCTGAACCGGGTGTTTCAGGCGGAACATTTAATGAAAATGTAGTAGAAAAAATACAGCAGTTTAAACAAAGGTATCCTCATACAAAAATACATGTTGATGGTGGAATTAATAATTTATCAGCAGCCTTGCTTCGGGAAGTGGGAATTGATGTATTAGTTTCCGGATCTTATATCTTAAAAGACAATAATTATTCCAAACAGGTTGCCAAATTAGTCGGGCAGAACTTGAATTTACCATTAAGGGCCATTATGCGCTGTGGTGACGAGTTACCAAAGGTATTAGATGAAAGTTCAGTGAATGAAGTAGCTTTTGAAATTGATACTAAGAGGATTGGATGCACCTGTGTAGTTAATAAGAAAAATCAATTCCTTGGACTCATTACAGACACAGATATTCGAAAATTTTTAATAAACAGAATTGATTTAACAAATTTACAGGCGAGAGACATCATGAACCCTCGGCCCTATATTGCTAATCCTGATAAGACTTTAATAAGTGTTTTGCGGAAACTGGAGCAAAAAGGATTAAGTTTCACGGTTGTACCGGTAGTTGCAGAAAACAAACAGTGTCTTGGAATTATCAGATTACAAGATATTTTATTTAGAAATGTTCTTGGACTAAGAATAAGGCATTTATAACCCAAGGAGGAGCAGAAATCATGATTATTAAATTTAAAAAGAATACGTTAGAAAATTCGCTCGAAAGGTTGAAAAACTGGTTGTTAAACGCCGACATTGAATTTAAAGAGGTTATACTTAATGGGATTGTTCATATAATTACATCTTCCGGTTGGAAAGATGTTGCAGCATTAGCTGATTATAGAGAAATAATAGATACTATTATTGACTTTGACACTGAATATCAAATCAGTACCAGAAAGTATCAACAAAACAATACAGTTATCAATCTTGGGGATGACCTGGTATTTGGTGCAAATAAGACTATCATGATGGCAGGTCCGTGTGCAGTTGAATCAGAAGACCAGGTAATGAGAACAGCAGAGTTTTTAAGCGAAAAATGTAATATTAAAGTGTTTCGGGCAGGGGCATATAAACCCAGAACTTCTCCATATACATTTCAGGGTTTGGAGGAAAAGGGCCTTAAAATTTTAGACAAAGTACGTAATGAATTTGGAATGAAAATCATAACAGAAGTTAAGGATAATTCCCACCTGGACGAAGTTGCCGATTGTGCAGACATTATTCAGATTGGGACTAAATCTATGTATATCTTTAACTTGCTTTCAAGATGTGGACGTATTAATAAACCAGTATTATTAAAACGGGCATTCATGGCAACCATTAAAGAGTTTTTGCAAGCTGCTGATTTTATTTTATCGAATGGCAATCCAAACGTAATTTTGTGTGAAAGAGGAATTAGAACCTTTGAGCCGCAAACCAGGTTTTCTTTAGATGTATGTTCAACTGCATTATTAAAGGAAATAAGCCATTTACCAATTGTTTTGGATCCCTCTCATGCTATGGGCAGGGCCGCCCAGGTTCCACTGGTTGGGCAGGCAGCAGCGGCTATGGAAGTCGATGGTTTGCTGATAGAAACCCATCCCAACCCCTCGGAAGCCAAAAGTGATAAGAACCAAGCTTTGTCTTTTGAACAGTTTGAGAAAATGATGAATAAGTTGAAACCTATTTGCAAATCTATTAAGCGACAGCTGGTGTGATTATGGAGCGTAAAAGCGAGATACGTAAATTAATTGACTATTTTCATTGCATTATTTTTGATATGGACGGCGTGATAATAAATTCAGAGCCAATTAAGTACCTGGCATATCAAAAAACGTTTTTGAAACATTATGGTGTTTTTCTAAGCCCTGATGATGTTTCATGGAGAGGAAAACCTGAAAAAGACGTGATTAAGTACTGGGTTGAAAAACTTAACATCAAAGATGATGCGGATGTTGCAAGTTTAACTTATTATAAACGCATGATTTATCGCTCTTTACTGCAGTCGGGCCGTGTTAATTTAGTTCCCGGTGTAAAAGAATTTCTTGGTTCCTTAAATTATGAAGGAAAACAGCTGGGCTTAGCCACGACATCCAACAGAGCAGATCAGCAGGCTATATTCAAGTTATTTGACCTTGGGAAATATTTTAATGCAGTTACTACACTGGACGATATTACTTATCCAAAACCGGACCCAGAAATTTATTTTAAAACGGCTTATTCCCTGGGAACCAGGCCTGCAAACTGTATTGTTTTTGAGGATAGTCCTTCAGGGGTAATGGCTGCCCGTACTGCGGGCATGCAAGTAATATGTGTGTTAACTAGCTACAAAGAGTTTAACTTTCAAAACTGTTCATTTTTAATAAACAGTTTTGAAGAATTGTAAATGGAAAAAGGTGATTAAAAAATATGGTTAAAATAGCAGATTTTATTGTTTCGTTTATAGCTGATTTAGGAATCAAACACGTCTTCTTGCTTCCCGGCGGGCAGGCCATGCACCTGGTTGACTCACTAGGCAAAAACAAACAGGTTCAGCACGTGTGTGCCCTTCATGAACAAGCGGCCGCCATGATGGCTGTTGCCTATTCGCGAGCAACGGATAATTTCGGTGTTGCGATGGTAACAACAGGGCCGGGAGGTACAAATGCCGTTACCGGAGTAGCCAGTGCGTGGCTTGATTCCATTCCCTGCATGTTTATTTCCGGCCAATTCAGGCTGGAAAATACAATTGGAGATCAACAAATAAGACAAACGTGCTTACAAGGGACTGATCCCATTGAGATAGTAAAATCCATTACCAAGTATGCAGTAATGATTAAAGATCCCAAAATGGTAAAGTATCATTTAGAAAAAGCGGTCTTTTTAGCAAAGGAAGGAAGGCCAGGGCCTGTGTGGCTGGATGTTCCATTGGATATTCAATCTGCCCTTGTAAATGAGGAGGATTTAATTTCCTTTGACGAGGATAAATTGAAAACTCAGCCTGATAGGAATCTGCTTATACAGCAAACAGCGAAATGCGTTGCCATGCTTAAAGAAGCCCGGCGGCCGGTTATTTTAGCCGGTAACGGAATTCGACTGGCTCATGCGGTTGAGGAATTTACCCAACTGGCAGAACAATTAGGAATTCCCGTTTTGACCACCTTTAATGCCATGGATCTGATAGGTAATGATCATCCTCTTTACATGGGCAGACCCAATTATTGGGGGCAGCGTGCCGCTAATTTTATTATACAAAACTCTGATGTGTTGTTGAGTATTGGTTCAGGGCTTGATATCAGTTTGACGGGATTTAATTATAAAGCCTTTGCACGTGAAGCAAAAAAAATAATTGTTGATATTGACGAAGGAGAACTCAAAAAAAATAACATTAAACCTGACGTGCCAATCAACTTTGATGCAAAAGATTTTATTAAAGAATTATTGACTCAAACAGAAAATTTTCAAAATACCAATGTAGAAGAATGGGTTAGTATCTGTAGGAAATGGAATTCTGAATATCCAGTTGTGTTACAACAATATCGAGACGAAAAGCATTTTGTCCATCCCTTTGTTTTTATAGACATTCTTTCTGATGAATTGGCTGCCGATGATATTATAATTCCAGGAAATGCGGGTACCCATTTTACGACTTCAGTACAAGCGTTTAAGGTTAAAAAGGGGCAAAGAATAATTTCCCATGTTGGGATTGGCGCAATGGGCCATTCTCTGCCATCGAGTATTGGTGTCTGCCTAGCAAATAATAAGCAAAGGACCATTTGTCTTACCGGTGATGGAGGAATACAGCTTAATATTCAGGAACTGCAAACAATAATTAACTATGATTTACCAATTAAGATATTCATTTTTAACAATGGCGGATATCTCAGCATCAAGAATACTCAAAAGAATTACTTTAATAAAAACTACGTTGGATGTAACAAGGATAGTGGGCTTGGATTACCCGATATGATTAAGATTGCTCAAGCGTATGGTTTTAAAACCCATCGAATTGTTAATCATTGTGAACTGCGCGATAAAATACGAGAAGTTTTAAATGAACAAGGTGCTGTGGTATGTGAAGTAGTAATGTCTCCGGAACAAACCCTCGAACCCAAACTCGCTTCTAAAATGGGAAGTGACGGTAAAATGGTAGCGAGTCCGCTGGAGGATTTGTATCCTTTCCTAGACAGAAAAGAATTCATGTCTCATATGTTTATTAAGCCATGGAGTGAATGATAGTCAAAAAATGAAAATTCGATCCGAGGGTGAGATGTAATGGGTAAAATCAATATATTGATCACAGGTTGCGGAGGTTTTGTTGGGCGGAATCTATCCGAATATTTTAGTAAACAGCCTGAACGATATACAACCTACGCTACTACACATGCAGATCTCGAACTTCTAGATGTGGAAGCGGTGGAGAGCTTTTTCAATAATAATCACGTTGACGTAGTTATTCATTGTGCTAGTGTTGGTGGCACGCGAAAATCCAATTATGACAAAGGTGAAACGAGCATTATTTCTACAAACCTGAAGATGTTTTTTAACATTGTCCGCTGTCTAAGTCCCGAAACTTATATGATTCATTTAGGTACCGGGGCCGAATACGATAGGCGCCACAATAAACCCAAAATGCCGGAAGATTATTTTGACAAACATGTGCCAGCTGATGATTACGGATATTCTAAGTATCTAATTTCCAAATACATTGAGAAGTCCAATAATATTATTTGTTTGCGAATATTTGGTCTTTATGGTAAATATGAAGACTATTGTTCCAGATTCATTTCCAATGCCATCGTTAAAAATCTGCTCCATCTTCCAATTACTATTAATCAAAATGTGGTCTTTGATTACTTATATATTGACGATTTTGTGACTATAGTTGAGAGTATTGTCCAAAAGAGAGTTATGAAAAACAAGCATTTAAATGTTACACCTACCCAATCAATTGATCTAATTTCTATTGCAGAACTTATTAATAAAATAAGTGATTTTCAGAGTGATGTTTACGTTTTAAATGAAGGTATGAATCTTGAGTATACAGGAGATAACAGTAAACTTCTTGAAAATATTGGACCTTATGAATTTACTCCCTATGAAAAAGGCATATACGAACTATATCAGTATTACAGGGCCAGGCTGAGTATCCTTGATGTAAAAACCATAATTGAAGATCCGTATTTAAAATATTGTAAGGTATTAAAGGACTCCCCTGAAGGCTCATAGGCGTTAAACATCAAACCTAAAAGGGAGGATTAATAGAAATGCATAATCAAAAATACTGTAGTATTTATCTTCCTGTTTGGAACAATTTACCATACACAAAACAATGTTTGGAAACTCTCTTTCAATATACCCATTATCCTTTTGAACTGATCGTGATTGATAATGGCTCAACTGATAATGAAACTCCGCAGTATCTCAAAAACTTGGAGCCGGATACTCCTTTTCTCAGAGGTTATCAGGTTATAACTAATCCTCAGAATTTAGGGACTACAAAAGCAGGAAATCAAGGACTGCAAGCAGCTACCGGAGATTATATAGCCCATATCAGCAATGACCTTATTTTCGCAGAAAACTGGTTGGAAGACCTTATTGAATACCTTGAGCAAAACCTGGAAGTAGGCTGTGTTTGTCCGTATACTCTCCTCGGTGGGGATCAGAAGACATTTCCCGAACGTAAAAAAAAGCATATTGAAGAAACGAAAGGAGAAGCTACTGAAGGTTTTTTAGCAGCCTGTTATGTTATGACCCGGGAACTTGTTGATACAGTAGGTTACTATGATGAACAGTTTGAAGTGGCCACCTGGGAAGATGTAGACTACTGGTGGCGCATGTGTAGAAATGGGTACAAGCCAATGTGTCTCCATAAAGTAGTACTCTACCATTATGGAATGGTTACAAGGAAACGCTTTAAAGGAAACTACGAACAAGAAAACCACAAAAAGTTTTGTAAAAAATATGGAATAAGCTTTCCCAAAGATTAAATTTTTAGTGGAGAACTATTATCTAGCTAAGTCTTATGAAGTTATGGGAATAAATTGATATTGGTGGAATTATTATGATAGAAAAAATTTTTTGGAAAAATAAAAGGGTTTTTATCACAGGTCATACAGGATTTAAGGGCTCTTGGTTATGCTTATGGCTTAATTTACTGGGGGCTGAGGTAACTGGATATGCTTTAAATCCACCGACAGAACCAAGCCTATTTAGGCTCTGTAAAATAGATAGTTTTGTCAAAACAATAATTGCAGATATCAGAGATGGTGATGTATTAGGCAAGGCAATGCTCGCAGTTAATCCTGAAATAGTAATTCATATGGCGGCACAATCATTGGTTAGAGAGTCTTACAAAAACCCTACGGAAACATATGATGTAAACGCCATGGGGACTGTAAATCTTTTTGAGGCTGTTAGAAAGTGTAAAAGCGTAAGAGCTGTTATTAATGTAACAACTGATAAGTGTTATAAAAACAATGAGTGGGTATGGGGCTATAGAGAAAATGAACCCATGGGTGGTTATGACCCATATTCCAACAGTAAAGCTTGCTCAGAACTGATAACTTCTTCATATAGAAATTCATTTTTTAATCCGAAATATTATCATATACACGGAGTAGGCCTGGCATCTGCAAGAGCCGGTAATGTTATCGGTGGAGGTGACTGGGCTCAATACAGATTAGTACCTGACTGTATCAGAGCTCTTTTAAAAGGAGAAAAAATATTAATTAGAAATCCCAAAGCTATAAGGCCCTGGCAATATGTTTTAGAGCCTCTTAGTGGATATCTTCTTTTGGCACAAAAACTTTATGAAAATGGACTCGAGTTTTCCGAGGGATGGAATTTTGGTCCCAATGATAATGATGCTAAGACAGTAGAGTGGGTAGTTAAAAAAATATGTGAAAAATGGGGGTCGAACGCCTCTTATGAAATTAACGAAGGGGCTTACCCCCATGAGGCTCATTACTTGAAGCTAGACTGCTCAAAGGCGAAATTTAAACTGGGTTGGTATCCAAAATGGTCTTTGGAACAGGCAATTGACAAAGTCATCGAATGGACAAAAGCATATAAAGAAAATCAAGATATTAAAACAGTATGTTTACGACAAATAAGAGAATATTCTAACTCTAAAATGGAGGTTTCATATGGATAAGATAGAATTAGAAAAAAATTTAAAAAAAAAGTTATTGAAGCGGCAATTAAATATTTTGAAGTTAAACATAAAAAAATCAACAACACATTTACCCCAGGTGACCGTATTCCGTATGCCGGACGTGTCTTTGATGAAAAGGAAATTTCAGCACTTGTAGATTCGGCATTGGACTTTTGGCTTACAGCAGGAAGATATACAGAACAATTTGAAAAGGAATTTGCAGAATTTTTAGGAGTTAAATATTGTTCTTTAACTAATTCAGGCTCATCTGCAAATCTCTTGGCTTTTATGGCCTTGACTTCACCAAAGCTTGGAGATAGAAGAATAAAAAAGGGTGATGAGGTTATTACAGTAGCAGCAGGGTTTCCAACTACGGTTGCTCCTATCATTCAGTATGGAGCTATACCTGTCTTTGTGGATGTAATACTTCCCACATACAATATAGACTGCACTAAACTTGAAAAGGCATTGTCTGATAAAACAAAGGCTGTGATGCTTGCTCATACCCTTGGAAATCCTTTTGAACTACAGACTGTAAAAGATTTTTGTGATAAGTATAATCTTTGGTTAATAGAAGATAACTGCGATGCTTTGGGTTCAAAGTTTTTCTATAATGGAAAATGGAAATATACAGGAACTATTGGCCACATAGGAACTTCCAGTTTTTATCCACCGCATCATATAACCATGGGTGAAGGTGGAGCCGTTTACACGAATGATATTCAGATTAAACGTTTGGTTGAATCATTTCGGGACTGGGGGCGAGATTGCTGGTGTTCCCCGGGATATGACAATACCTGTAAAAAGCGCTTTAAGCAGCAGTTCGGAGAGCTTCCCTATGGTTATGATCATAAATATGTTTACTCTCATTTTGGGTATAACTTGAAAGTAACTGATATGCAGGCGGCTATAGGATGTGCTCAGCTTAAAAAATTACCTGATTTTATAGAAGCCAGAAAACGGAACTGGAATCTATTACGAGATGGTTTGGCTGATATGTCTGATGTATTTGTCTTGCCGGAAATTACTAGAAATTCAGATCCCAGTTGGTTTGGATTTTTATTAACGATGAAAGAAAATGCAGGTTTTACCAGGGATGAAATAGTAAATTACCTTGAAAATCATGGAATACAGACAAGAATGCTTTTTGCAGGTAACTTTATAAAACACCCTTGCTTTGATGAAATGAGACGAACTGGTAAAGGGTATAGAGTTATTGGTGAACTGAAAAATACAGACATAATTATGAATCAAACTTTCTGGGTTGGGGTATACCCTGGAATAACCGATGAGATGATTGAGTTTTTGGTTGGAACAATTAAGAAGTTTGTTAGGGATAGAAAATAAATGTATCTGTTATTTTTATAACCATCTTTCTAATAGAACGTTTAATCTTCCTTTTTTAGTTTTACCACCAATAGATTTTACTGTGGCCCTTCCGTGACCCCTTAGTGATAGTATATCACCATCATCTATTTTGCGGTCGGGGTTAGTTTCTTCTTGCCAGTTAAGTTTTACCTGTCCTCCCTTAATTAGAGGGATGGTTTTGCTGCGGGAAAGGCCAAAAGCCTTAGCAAGTAAGGTATCCAGTCGGGGTGAGGTAACAGTTGCCTTTATAACCTTTACTTTACGAGGAGGAACTTCTAGACTAGACAGAGGTTCAAGGGAGGCCTTTACTGGTGTTTTACCTACTTCAGTAAGATTAAATTCCAGAAAAGAGCCACTTTCGGTAAATATAATTACTTGACAGCGACCTTTGCCAACAATAATATCACCTATTACTTCACGGCGTAAACCTGTTCCTAAAAGAGCTCCTAAAAAGTCTCGGTGATTCGGGCTATTAAAACGTTCATTCCAAGTTATAATTAAGTTAGCTAAGGGTAGTTCGATATTTTTAGGTTCAATATAATCAGGATAAATGATGGCTATTTTCCGTTCTGCCTCTAAATACCCACCATTAAATGCAAAGTTAACTTGTTTATTTTGATTAAAAAAAGCCTTAGCTTCCATTTGCTCTGCTGGGTCTAAGAAACCGGTGAACCGGACACTATGTTCTGCCTGTCTGGCTAGGTCTTCAAGACGGGCCCAGAGCCATTGCCTTTTTTCTTGTGACATTTTTCCTCCTGTTCTTAAAAAGAATATATTTTGAGTTAGTATTAGTTTCTAAAAGTAAAGATACTATTTACTTTACTAACAAGCAAATTTTTTCTTAAATATATCATAAACAGTTAGTTTTAATAAAGTCCTCCTCAAAAAGTTTATATAGATTTGAAACATTGGCTATAAAGGTAATAAAAGTTAGTTTTTCTTGCTTAGATGGGTATTTATTTGTTAAAATTATGGCGTTACGGTGCGTAACAGGGAGGTGAATTTTTTGCTGTATACAATTGTATTGGTTCTTGATATATTAGTAGCACTAGGTCTAATTGGGGCAGTATTATTACAGTCAGGTAAAGGTGCAGGCATGTCTGGAGCCATAGGTGGTGGAGCTGAAGCTCTTTTCGGAAAGAAAAAAGGGATTGACGAATTTCTTAACAAACTTTCGGCAATTCTGGCAGGAATTTTTATAGTATTAACTATAATTTTATCAGTTATAATATAATAGTTTTTTAAAAGATGCTTAATTCTATGGTGGTGGCAAATAATGACAGAGCAAGAAGCTCTACAATTATTAAAAAAGAATTTAAAAAATAAAAACTTACAAAAGCATTGTCTGGCAGCACAAGCTGTAATGAAGGCACTAGCTAGACACTTTGGTGAAGATGAAGAAAAATGGTCTTTGGCAGGTTTACTTCATGATATAGATTATGAATATACAAAAGATGATCCTGAAAAACATAGTTTAATGGGGGCTGAAATGCTGGCCAAAGAACAGTTGCTTGAAGATGTTATTTATGCTGTTAAAGCGCATAATGGGCATCATGGCTTACCACGGCCAGATTTAATGAGTAAAGCTCTTTATTGTACTGACCCCCTTACTGGATTGATTGTGGCAGCAGCCTTAATTCATCCTGAAAAGAAGCTTGCGGTTATTAATGTTCCTTTTTTACTTAATCGTTTTAACGAAAAATCTTTTGCCCGTGGAGCCAACAGAGAAATTATTGCCAGTTGTAGTGATTTAGGACTTTCCCTAGAGGACTTCATGCACATAGGTTTAGAAGCGATGAAGAGTATAGCCAAAGACTTAGGTTTATAAAATGAATACCCGGTGTTTCCGGGTGTTTTTTGTTTGTACATAAATGTTTAATACTATATTTAATGAACATATAATAGGAAGGATACATAGATGAAGAAGGGAACTTTTATGGATACGAAAGAATTACTTTCCCTAATGAAGAAACGGTCTTATCGGCCTCTTACAGTTGAAGAGTTAATAGAAGAATTAAACTTAGAAGATAAACAATCCTTCCTGGAACTTTTAGGAACATTAGAACAGGAAGGGTATATTGTCAGAACTCGTTCAGATAGATACGGGTTACCGGAGAAGATGGGTCTAGTTAGCGGTACATTACAGGCATCCTCTAAAGGTTTTG
>JASKKH010000054.1 GCA_030154265.1 Clostridia bacterium | reverse complement strand
CGCAACTAACTGAACAGCTTCAGGCCGCTCCTTACGAGCGTACCGAGACACGTCAGGGATATCGTAATGGTCATAGAACGCGGCCCATGAAGACCCGGGTCGGAAAGCTTGAGATTGATGTCCCACGGGTCCGTGAAGGCCATTTCTTGACGGAACTGTTCTGCCGTTACCAACGTAGCGAGCAAGCGCTACTCCTGGCTTTGATGGAGATGGTGGTCAACGGTGTTTCTACCCGTAAGGTATGCCGGTTCACCGAAGAACTGTGTGGGACAACTTTTTCGAAATCCACTGTATCGGAGTTGTGTAAACAACTCGAACCCATCGTGCAGGCCTGGAATGAGCGGGATCTTAGCGGCACTAAATATCCCTTCGTGATCATAGATGCCATATATCTCAGGATCCGCAAGAACGTTGCTAATACTTGGAATAATTACTAAAGTTGATAAAGACAGAATTAATTATTAAATTAAAATCTTCGGAGGCTGTTGCGTAAGAAATGTAACAGCCTCCTTTTTATGTTTGATGTTATTTACTGCTCTGAAATTAGATAAGTATGAAAGAGATATTTAAAGGCTAAAATACCTAAATGCATTAGATGATAATTTTAGGAGATTTCAAATTGAAAGACAAACAATTAGTAAAAGTTAACGATTGCATTTTTAATATTACAAATATCAATAAGGTTTTTTGGCCTAATGAAGGTTATACTAAGGGCGATTTATTAAACTTTTATACTAAAATTGCTTCTGTTATTTTACCTTATTTAAAAGACCGCCCGATAGTTATGCACCGTTATCCTGATGGTATTGAAGGTAAGTCATTTTATCAGAAAGAGTGTCCTGAATATGCTCCTGATTGGTTACCAACTGTATCTTTACCAGCTAATGATGGTGAAAAGTTAATCAATTATTGTCTTGTAAAAGATTTACCCGATTTGCTTTGGCTGGTTAACCAAGGGTGTATTGAGATACACCCTTGGCTTTCTAGTTATAAAAAACCAGATTATCCATTTGAGATGGTTATAGACTTAGACCCTAATCCTCCGGCTGATTTTAAACAAACTTTGTTAGTTGCAAAACTGGTTAAAGAAGTATTATTAAATTATTCTTTAAGAAGTTATGCCAAGACTTCCGGAGCGACAGGTATTCATATCTATGTTCCTTTGGAACCTATATATAAATATTCTGAAGTTAGGAAAGCTGCTCTTAAAATTTTAAAAATTGTTGTTGAAGCTTATCCGCAAGGAGCCACTTTAGAAAGAAAGGTTAAAGAACGTGGAAGTCGTGTTTATCTAGATTACTTGCAAAATGTTCGAGGTAAAACAATAGCCTCTGTATATAGTGTTCGACCTGTGTCTGGAGCTCTTGTTTCAACACCGTTAACTTGGGAGGAAATTGAAGAGGGTAATGTATCTCCTGAACAATTTAATATAAAAAATTTGGATGCACGTTTATCATATTATGGTGATTTTTTTAATAAGGTATTGACGGACCGGCAACGAATAGATAATCTTTATGATACTTAGCTGTTTAACACTTTATATGCAGGGAATTTTAGCCAAACCGCGAAGAATTACAGTTAAGAATTAAAATAGGGGAAAAACTATGGAAGAAAAAGCTTTTTGGGTAGCTTTTAACCAGACTCCAGGTTTGGGAATTCGTAGAGTATTGCGGTTGATAGAATTTTTCGGTACTGCAAAAGCCGCATGGTATGCTAATGAAAGTGAGTTATTAAAAGTAAAAGGCTTGGGTAAAACTTTAGTAACTTCATTAATATATTGGCGTCGGAAGAAAGAACCCGAAAGAATTATAGAGGAATTAAATCATAAAGGAATAAAAGTTGTAACTTTAATTGATAAGGAATACCCTATAGAGTTAAAGAGAATATATGACCCTCCACCAGTTATATATTGGCGAGGCAAACAATTACCAAACAAAGGATTAAAGATAGCAATTGTTGGTACCAGACGAGCTACTCCTTATGGTCTAAAAGTAGCTGAAACTCTTTCTGCAGATCTTGTGGCAGCAGGTGTTGGTATTGTAAGTGGATTGGCCAGGGGTATTGATGCCGCTGCCCATAAGGGTGTTATAAAACAAGGTGGCATGACATGGGGAGTTTTAGGTTGTGGTGTTGATGTTGTTTACCCACCAGAACATAAAAATTTATATCACCAAGTCATGGAACGGGGGGCAATTTTATCAGAATACCCGCCGGGTACGCGGCCTGAAGCTCGCAATTTCCCAGCACGCAACCGAATTATTAGCGGACTTACGGCAGGGATTGTAGTTGTTGAATCTGCTAAAAGAAGTGGGGCCTTGATTACTGCTGATCTTGCTTTAGAACAGAATCGAGATGTATTTGCTGTTCCTGGGCCTATTACTAGTCGTTGCAGTGAGGGTCCAAATAATTTAATAAAGCAAGGAGCAAAGGTAGTTACCCAAGTAGAGGATATATTAGAAGAATATAATTTAAAACCCGTACTTAAAGATGATTCTAAAGATAAAAATGAAGCAGATAATTTGACAACTAATGAGGAGAAGGTTCTAGCTGGTTTAAGTTTAGTTCCTACTCATATAGATGCTATTATTTCAATGACTGGTTTAAGTCCGGGAGAATTAAATAATATTTTAATTCAGCTAGAAATACGCCAGTTAATAAGGCGGATGCCGGGAGGTTTCTACATACGTTGTTAGGGGGTTAGATTTTGGGTAAAACGCTAGTAATCGTTGAATCTCCAGCAAAAGCGAAAACTATTAGTAAGTTTTTAGGGCGAAATTATACTATAAAATCTTCAATGGGTCATATTCGTGATTTGCCAAAAAGTCAGTTTGGCATTGATATAGAAAATAATTTTGAACCTCGTTATATTACAATCCGAGGTAAGGGAAGTATTGTAAAAGAACTTAAATCAGCTGCCCAAAAATCCCAACAGGTTTTATTAGCTCCTGACCCGGATCGTGAAGGAGAAGCTATTGCTTGGCATTTACAAAAACTTCTTGGTTTACCTTCTGGACCTATCCGTATTGAATTTAATGAGATTACACGTAATGCTATTCAAGAGGCAGTCAAAAAACCCAGGGAAATTGATCAAAAACGCGTTGATGCCCAACAGGCACGTAGAATACTCGATCGAGTAGTAGGGTATCGCCTGAGTCCTCTGCTCTGGCGAAAGGTTCGCAAAGGACTAAGTGCTGGTAGAGTTCAATCGGTTGCTGTCCGTTTAATAGTTGAACGAGAACAAGAAATTGAAGCATTTCAACCTGAAGAATATTGGAGCCTGACAGGATATTTAATATCAGAAGAAGGGAAAACTTTTTCAGCAAAACTTCTAAAAAAAGCTGATAAAGAAATAGCCATTAAGAACGAAGAGGAAATGGCTGCTATATTGGCAGAATTAAAAGATGCTACTTATGCTGTCTCGGAGGTAAAGAAACGAGAACGGCGTAAAAATCCAGCAGCTCCATTTACTACCAGTACATTACAACAGGAGGCTTTCCGAAAATTAAATTTTACCTCCAGGAGAACGATGAGAGTTGCTCAACAGCTTTATGAGGGAATAGACTTAGGAGGTAATGAAGGCTCAGTTGGTTTGATAACTTATATCCGAACTGACTCCACACGTATTGCTAGTGTGGCTCAGGAAGAAGCTAGTAACTTTATTAAAGAACGTTTTGGAGATGACTATTTACCTAAAACTCAAAGGCAATTTAAAAGTCGTAAAGAAGTTCAAGATGCACATGAAGCTATAAGACCAACTTCGGTTTGGCGGGAGCCAATAACTTTAAAATCTGTTTTAACTAGAGATCAATATCGATTATATAATTTAATATGGGAACGATTTGTTGCAAGTCAAATGCAGGCAGCCATTATGGATACACTGTCAGTTGATATATCTGCTGGGCAATATCTTTTTAGAGCTACAGGTTCATTAATTAAATTTCAGGGTTTCTTGCGTGTTTACCAAGAAGGGAATGATAATGCAGAAAAAGAACAGGAAAAAGAAAACAGGTTACCTGATCTTAAAACAGGACAGGTCTTAAAACTTGAAAAATTGGATCCTAAACAGCATTTTACACAGCCGCCACCACGTTATACAGAAGCTACTTTAGTTAAAACCATGGAAGAAATGGGTATTGGACGACCCAGCACTTATGCGCCAACTATTGAGACTATTATTCAAAGAGGTTATGTTGTTAGGGAACAAAAACAGTTTATGCCTACTGAATTGGGTATAGTAGTAGTTGACTTATTAAAGAAACACTTTAAGGATATTATTGATATTGAGTTTACTGCTCATATGGAAAGGCAACTTGATGAGATTGAAACTGGTAAACTTTCATGGCGTGAAGTTTTAGCGGAGTTTTATAATCCTTTTATAAAGGTTCTAGAAAAGGCTGAACAAGAAATTGGTACAATAGATATTCCAGATGAAGTCAGTGAAGAAAAATGTGAATTATGCGGTAGAAATTTAGTGGTTAAAATGGGGCGCTTTGGGAAGTTTTTAGCATGTCCGGGTTTTCCAGAATGCCGTTTTACTAAACCTGTAGTGGAAACAATTGGTGTTAGTTGTCCTAATTGTGATGGGGAAATTGTTGTTAGGCGGACAAAGAAAGGACGTAAATTTTACGGTTGTACGAATTATCCTGATTGTACTTTTGTATCTTGGAATAAGCCAAGTAATAAAAATTGTCCTGAGTGCAATACTCGTATGGTGGAGAAACCTTCCCGTCAGGGTGTTCGTTTAGTTTGTCCTAACAAAGAATGTGGCTATAAAGAGGAAGTTAATTAAAACCAGTAAATCTTTTAATAAGCCGTAATATGGAAAGTGTGGAAGGAAGATTTTGGAGGAGATAAGTTGCCGGATAAAGTAATTGTTGTCGGAGGTGGCCTTGCTGGCAGTGAAGCCGCTTGGCAGTTGGCTAGAAGGGGAATAAAGGTAGAACTTTGGGAAATGCGTCCAGAAAAATTGACGCCGGCCCATAGAACTGGTTATTTAGCAGAATTGGTTTGTTCAAATTCTTTACGTTCGGATTCGTTAGAAAATGCCGCTGGTATTTTAAAGGAAGAGATGCGTTTAGCTAACTCTTTGATTATGAAAGTTGCAGAGGAATGTAAAGTGCCGGCGGGGAAGGCTTTGGCGGTAGACCGAGAGAGGTTTGCTTTTCAAATTACTTCTATTATTGAATCTAACCCATTAATAACAGTTATAAGGGAAGAAGTATGTAGAATACCTCAGGAAGATATAGTAATTATTGCTACAGGGCCTTTAACCTCCGATGCTTTGTCACAAGAACTTGAAAGTTTAATAGGTGAAAGTTATTTATATTTTTACGATGCCGCAGCTCCTATAGTTACAACAGAAAGTTTGGATCATAACCGTATATTTAAGGCCTCCCGTTATAACCGAGGTGAAGCTGATTATTTAAATTGTCCTTTAAACGAAGAAGAGTATCAGCGTTTTTATCAAGCATTAATTGAGGCTAAACGTCACCCGAGGCATGAATTTGAACCCGAAGTTATTTTTGAAGGATGTATGCCGATAGAGGTTATGGCTAAACGTGGACCAAGCACTTTATTATTTGGTCCTATGAGGCCGGTCGGTTTAGTTGACCCAAGGACCGGTAAAGAGCCTTATGCCGTAGTACAATTGCGGCGTGATAACCTAGAGGGTACTTTATATAACCTAGTAGGCTTTCAAACTAACCTTCGGTGGAGAGAACAAGAACGGGTTTTCCGTTTGATACCGGGCTTAGAAAAAGCTGAGTTTGTCAGATTCGGGGTTATGCACAGAAATACATATATTAATTCACCCCAACTTTTAAAACGAACCTTACAATTAAAAGATTATCCCCATATTTTGCTAGCTGGACAGTTAACGGGTGTTGAAGGTTATATAGAGTCAGCTGCTTCTGGCCTAATAGCGGGAATTAATGCTGCCAGACTTTATTATGGTAAGGAACCTTTAGAAATTCCCGATACTACGGCTCATGGATCACTTATCAAATATATTACCGATAATGTACCTCACGATATTTTTCAACCAATGCATGTGAATTTTGGGCTCTTTCCGTCGCTTGAACGGAGGATTAAGGTTCGCCGTAAAAGGAATTTAGCCATTGCTAAAAGGGCTTTGAACGATTGGACTAATATTGATGAATTTTCCGATAATTGAACTTGCGTTTGATAATTGTATGTGTTAGCATAGATTGAGTTTGGGGGATAGTTTATTGATAGGAGCGGCTTTTAAAAAATCTATTGATGATTTTCTTATATATTTGAAAGGAGAGAAAGGTGCTTCTTCTCATACTATAAATGCTTACCGAACTGATATTGAACAGTTTGCTTTTTTTATAGGTCAAAGAATAGGTTTAGATGTTGGTCCAGAAGCTGTCGATGTTTGGGTAATAAGACGTTTTTTAGGCTGGCTTAACCAACAAAGCCAACAAAAAACAAGTATAAATCGTAAATTGGCTTCATTACGGGCTTTTTACCGTTTTCTATTACTTGATGGTCAAATTACATACAACCCAGTGGCTTCACTGAAAGGGTTACGACAGGAAAAACGTTTACCACGTTTTTTAAGTTATGAGGATATTAAAAAGCTTTTGTCTATTCCAGTAGCTACTTCATTAGGGTTAAGAGATAGAGCAATTATGGAAACTTTATATGCTACTGGGCTTAGGGTTGGTGAGCTTGTTGCTTTGGACGAAGAAAGTATAGACTTAGAAGCAGGTTATGTAAGAGTATTGGGTAAGGGTCACCGAGAAAGAATAGTTCCTGTAGGTTCAGAGGCTGTTAAAGCTATTTGTGATTATCTGAAGCTTGGTAGGCCAAAGCTGGTTAAACGAAGTCAACAACAAGAAGTAAAAGCTTTGTTTCTAAATCACCATGGGCAGAGGATTACAGCTCGTGGTGTGAGGGAACGTTTAACAAATTACGTAAAAAAAGCATCTTTAAGTAGCGGGATTTCTCCCCATACAATTCGTCATTGTTTTGCCACTCATTTATTGGAACGTGGTGCCGATTTAAGAGTGGTACAGGAACTTCTTGGACATGTACAACTCCAAACCACTCAAATTTACACTCACTTAAGTCAATCCAGGTTGCGTGAAGTATATCATCAGGCACATCCTCGAGCGTTTAAATCTTAGATATAAAGCTAATATATTCTAAAGAAGTGGTGAATGCCAATGCAAGGAACAACAGTTGTAGCGGTTCGTAAAAAAAACAAAGTGGCTATGGCTAGTGATGGACAAGTTACTTTAGATAATACCATTATGAAACATAAAGCCCGTAAAGTTAGACGTTTATATAATGGTAAAGTTTTAGCCGGATTTGCTGGTAGTGTTGCTGATGCTTTTACATTGTTTGAAAAATTTGAATCTAAACTCGAACAATATCGTGGTAATCTTCGTCGAGCAGCGGTTGAATTAGGTAAAGAATGGCGTATGGATAAAGTCTTACGTCGTTTAGAAGCTCTGTTAGTAGCTGCGGATCAAGATTATTTACTCATTATTTCTGGTAACGGTGAAGTTATAGAGCCTGACGATGGCATTGCTGCTATTGGGTCAGGAGGTCCTTATGCTCTTGCTGCTGCCCGGGCATTATCAATGCATACTGAACTTGAAGTTGGTTCAATTGTTAAGGAAGCTTTATCAATTGCTTCTTCAATTTGTATTTATACTAATAATAATATTGTAGTTGAAGAACTTTAATCCCTTAGAGGAGGGGATTTAAATGGAGTCTCTTACACCACGACAAATAGTTGATGAGTTAGATCGTTATATCATTGGTCAAAAAGAAGCAAAAAAATGTGTTGCTGTAGCTTTAAGGAACCGATATCGCCGTCAAAAATTACCTAGGGATTTACGTGATGAAGTTTTACCCAAAAACATAATCATGATAGGACCAACAGGTGTTGGTAAAACTGAAATTGCGCGGCGATTAGCAAAACTTGTTGGTGCACCTTTTTTAAAAGTAGAGGCTACTCGTTTTACGGAAGTAGGTTATGTTGGGCGAGATGTAGAATCAATGGTAAGGGAATTGGTAGAAAATGCTGTTAGAATGGTTAAAATAGAGAAAAGAGCAGAAGTTGAAGCTCAAGCTTCCAAGTTGGCAGAAAAACGGTTACTTGATTTAATATCTCCCCAATCCAAAAAGGGTAAAGGTGTACGTAATCCCTGGGAAGTCCTTTTTGGTAGTACCACATCGTCTAATGAAACGAATCCTAATGAAGAAGATGATTATACTGAAAAAAGGGCAATTATTAAGGAAAAATTAAAACGTAAAGAATTAGAAGATATGATGGTTGAGATAGAAGTTGAAGATAATTTAGGCCAAGGAGTTATCCTGGGGGGGTTAGGTTTAGAAGAAATAGGAATGAATCTCCAGGATATGTTGGGGAACATGTTACCTCGTCGTAAACGCAAACGCCTGGTAACGGTAGCTGAAGCAAGGCGCATACTTACTCAACAAGAGGCTGATAAGTTAATTGATTTAGATGAAGTTGCAGCAATAGCTGTTCAGAGAGTAGAACAAAATGGGATTATCTTCCTAGATGAAATTGATAAAATAGCTGCTAGTGATAATAAAAGTGGGCCTGACGTATCTAGAGAAGGGGTTCAGCGTGACATACTACCGATAATTGAAGGGACTACAGTTCAAACAAAATATGGTTCAGTTAAAACAGATCATATTTTATTTATTGCAGCTGGAGCTTTTCATGTGGCTAAACCTGCTGACCTTATACCGGAACTACAGGGACGTTTTCCGATACGAGTTGAACTAAAAAGTTTAGATAAGGAAGATTTTCAACGAATTTTAATTGAGCCCCAAAATTCACTTTTGAGACAATATACAGAACTTTTAGCCGTAGAAGGTATACAATTGGAATTTTCAGGCGATGCTATTGCGGAAATCGCAGATATTGCTTATACTGTAAATGCTCAAGGGGAAGATATTGGTGCTCGACGGTTACATACTATTTTAGAGAAAATATTACAAGATCTACTGTTTAAAGCACCTGAGGTGGAGGAACCAAAAGTAATAATTGATAGAGAGTATGTTAAAGAGCAATTGGGGGAAATAGTTCAAAACACAGATGTACAATCATACATACTCTAGGTAAAAGGGAAGGAAGGAAGGAAATGGTTACATTACTGGAAAGATCAAGGAAGATAAACCGTTTATTACAAAGGGCAGCTGGTAACCCAGTCGACTTCCAAGAAATGGCTGCAGTTATGCGCGATGTTTTAGGAGCAAATACTTATATTGTAGGCCGACATGCGCGGGTTTTGGGATATGCTTTTGTAGAAGGTTTCATTTGCGACAAGATGGAAGAAATTGTTATGCAATCTGAACGTTTTCCAGAGGAATACAACGAACAACTTTTGCGAGTGGATGAAACCCAGGCTAATTTTTGCCAGGTAGAAAACAAATGTGCTTTTGATTTTGATTATCAATGTATTTTTAGCAATAAGTTGACCACGATAGTACCTATAATTGGCGGAGGGCAACGTTTAGGTACCTTAATATTATCAAAATTTGACGAACGTTTTGATGATGAAGATTTGGTTATGGCGGAGTATGGGGCAACAGTTGTTGGTATGGAAATATTACGTGCAAAGTCTGATAAAATTGAAGAGGAAGCGCGTAAAAGGGCTGCTGTCCAAGTTGCATTAGCAACTTTATCATACTCCGAGCTTGAGGCAGTGGGGCATATATTTGCTGAACTTGATGGCGATGAAGGTATTTTAGTGGCTAGTAAAATAGCTGATAGAGCAGGAATTACCCGTTCAGTTATTGTTAATGCCTTACGTAAATTTGAAAGTGCTGGGGTAATTGAATCCAAATCCTTAGGAATGAAGGGAACTTACATTAGAGTATTAAATGATTACCTTCTTGAAGAATTAGAAAAATTGCGTCGATAAGATTATCAAAATTAGAAATATATTTTTATTTTTTATTGAAAATATAATGATTGATACCATAAACATTTTTATATAATTCTTAGTGCTTAGAGTGGTAGCTTATAATTAAAATCGGAATAATATGAAACTATAACTTTTTTTCGACTTGTATTTTAAATTTTAGGCTAAATTGCAATATCAAATGCAACACATTTTGAGAAACCTGATGATATTGGTCATAACTTTTAAGCAGTCTGTGTTTCTGGGAATGACTGGATTAGTT
>JASKKH010000053.1 GCA_030154265.1 Clostridia bacterium | reverse complement strand
TATAGGGCTGTGTTTAGTCCTAGAGAAGTATCTTTTGACAAAACAAAAAGCAGCGGGTTAGTTTGGTCATTTAGATTAAAAAGGTTTGCAAAAAGGTAAGGGGAGGTTAAAATAAGTACTGGTTAAATGGGGCCTGTGCTGCGGGAGGCCCAACAAGTGATGGGTGTTAAGGATAAAAAAATAATTTTATGTAAAATATTGATGGAGAGGGTTTTTATGAATATATGGATTTTGAACCACTATGCAATTAAGCCTACCGGTATAGGTATAAACAGGCATTACAGCTTGGCCAAAGGTTTGGTTAAGAGAGGACATAACGTCACTATTGTCGCATCTAACTTTCAACATGGAACGGGTAGACTTAACATTGATTTGGAGGGGGCTAAATATAAAGAGGAATTTTTTGACGGGATTAGATTTATATGGATAGATACGCCATCTTATGTAGGTAACTCTATTAGGCGTGTTATAAATATGGTGGTTTTTGCTTTGAGAGCTAGATTTAATAAAGTTTTGCTTGGCAAAGAGGAGAAGCCTGATGTTATTGTAGGATCATCGCCCCATCCCTTTACGGCTTTAGCTGCCGAAAGGTTGGCGGCTTGCTACGGGGTCCCCTTCGTAATGGAAGTGAGAGATCTTTGGCCTCTTAGTTTGATAGAACTTGGTGGTTATTCTAATTTACATCCGTTTATACTGGTCCTGGATTATTTAGACAGGGAATTGGTTAAAAAAGCTGATATTGTAGTAACAACTGCTCCTATGATGAAAGAATATTACAAAGAACGTTTTGGTATTTCTGATAATAAATTTATTTGGGTAACGAATGGTACAGACTTGGCATTGTTTAAAGATATTACAAAAACGGATAAATCAGATGGCAAAAGCAACTTTAATATTTTTTACTCAGGAGCTCTTGGATTAGCTAATGGGCTTGACGTCATTTTTGACCAACTAAAGGTAATAAAAATGAAGTACCCTCAAGTTCGCTTAGAGGTTGTAGGTTATGGGCCATTAAAAGAGCATTTAGTATATAGAGCAGAAAACGAAAGCTTGCCCGTCAGATTTCATGAGCCAGTCACCAAGGACAAATTGCCAGCGATATTGAAAAATGCGGATGCATTTATTTTTTATCTTCATCCGAACAAAATTTATCGCTATGGAATAAGTCTAAATAAGCTTGCTGATTATCATGCCTCTGGAAGACCTATAATAATGATCGGGGAATGCGCTAACAATCCCGTAAAGGAGTCTGGTGCTGGTGTTGTGGTAAGCTCCCCCAGTGAGTTTTCTGGAGTGTTAGGCAAATTACTTGAAATGGACGAAAGTGCCAGGCGGGAAATGGGAAGAAGAGGAGTTGAATACGCGAAGAAAAATTATGATTGGGATATTTTGGTAGAACGCTATGCTGAAGTCATGGATAGAGCAATTTTTAATAAAAGACAAAAGAAAGGGGCATGAAGCGTATGAATTCCTTAGATGTAATTCCTTTTGTTGATCTCAAGGCGCAATATTCCTCAATCAAGGAGGAAATTGATGAGGCGTTACAAAGGGTTATAGCTAGCGCAGAATTTATAGGTGGGAGTTATGTGTCTAAATTTGAGGAAGAATTTGCTGCTTATGTGGGGGTAAAGCATTGTGTTGGAGTGGGAAATGGTACGGACGGTTTGTACATAGCATTAAAAGCTGTGGGGGTGGGCGTCGGTGACGAAGTGATAGTGCCAGCAAATACGTTCATAGGAACTGCAGAAGCTGTTTCCCTAACTGGAGCTAGAGTGGTTTTTGCTGATTGTGATCCTAAAACATATACCGTCACAGTCGACACAGTTTCTAAGGTTATAACTAGTAAAACAAGAGCCATAGTACCGGTTCATTTATATGGCAATCCTGCTCCTATCATTGAATTATGTGAATTTGCGGAAAAGAATAATCTCTTTGTAATTGAAGACGCAGCTCAAGCGCATGGGGCGATGTATAAAGGAGCTCATATTGGTTCTTTTGGTGATGCTGCAGTATTTAGTTTTTATCCGGGGAAAAATTTGGGGGCGTATGGCGACGCAGGTTGTATCGTAACAAATAACGATGAAATTGCAAAATACGCAAGAATGTATTCAAATCATGGAAGAATAAAGAAATACGATCATGAATTTGAGGGTGTAAACAGCAGGTTGGACGGCATCCAGGCTGCTGTTTTATCAGTAAAACTAAAATATTTGCCTCAGTGGACTGAGAAAAGGAGATGGTTGGCAAGAAAGTATAGTCAGCTTTTAAGCGAATTGCCAGTTGTGTTACCTGTTGAGACAACTGGAGGCATGCATGTGTATCACCTTTTCGTCATAAGACTAAAAAATAGGGATATTGTTAAGGAAAAATTAGCAGAAATGGGCATAAAAACAGGGGTGCACTACCCTGTGGCCTTGCCCAACCTAAAAGCTTACGAGTATCTAAAAGGAGGAAACGCGTGTCCGGTCTCGGAGTTATTCTCAAGGGAAATTTTAAGTCTGCCAATGTACCCTGAGCTTGCGGAAAGCCAACTAGCAAGGGTATGTGAAAGTTTAGAAACTATTATTAATGAGATCTACGGGTAGGGTGTAAAGCGAATATGAATAACCCTGAAATTTTTAAATCACAAATAAGAGACGTTGTTTTTGGAAAAGGTGTAAAAATAGTCGAACCTGTAAATCTTTATGAATGCATAATAGGTGACAACTGCTTTATTGGGCCTTTTACAGAAATACAAAAAGGTGTGGTTATCGGTAACAATTGTAAAATTCAATCCCATTCTTTCATATGCGAGCTGGTTACGATTGGCGACAATTGCTTTATTTCGCATGGGGTTATGTTTGTTAATGATACTTTTTCGACAGGTGGTCCTGCTGGAGGCGATAAGAATCTTTGGCGACCTACGGTTATAGGTAGTTTTGTTTCAATAGGTACAAATGCGACGTTATTGCCTGTTAGGATATGTGATTATGTTGTTATAGGTGCGGGCGCCGTTGTAACCAAAGATATAAATGAACCGGGAATTTATGCTGGCAATCCGGCGAGGCTGTTGAGAAGGTTGAGAGGAGGGGAATAGATGTATAAATTTGCTTTGGTTGGCTGTGGAAGAATAAGCGATAAACATGTGGAATCCTTAAAAGTTTTGGAAAATGAAGGTGAAGCTAGGCTTGTAGCTTGTTGTGATGTAGTTCGAGAAAGAGCTGACAAAATTGCGACTACCGCAGGCTGTAAGGCTTATTATAGCTATGAAGAAATGCTGAAGGAGTCAGATTGTGACGTAGTATCTATTTGCACCCCATCGGGATTGCATCCGAGGCATACAATAATGGCGGCTCGTGCTGGTAAGCATGTTTTATCAGAAAAACCTTCAGGTACTAAGTTATCTGAAGTGGATAAGGCGATAGATGTTTGTGATGAATTGGGAGTAAAGTATTTTGTTGTCAAACAGAACAGGTTCAATAAAACAGTTCAGCTACTAAAAAAAGCATTAGATATAGGTCGTTTTGGAAGGATATACATGTTGATCTCAAATGTGCTATGGACACGTCCGCAAGAGTATTATGATATGGCACCTTGGAGGGGAGCTTGGGAATTTGATGGGGGATGTTTGTGCAACCAAGCAGCCCATTATGTTGATTTGATGCAGTGGCTTGGGGGAGCTGTAGAGTCTGTCCAGGCTTTCAGCGCTACTTTAGCTAGGCGAATAGAGGCTGAGGATACAATTGTGGTAAATCTTAGATATCGTAGTGGTGCTCTGGGGAGCATAAATGTTACTACTTTAACCTATCCTAAAAATTTAGAAGGAAGTATTACAGTTATAGGAGAAAAGGGAACAGTGAAAATAGGAGGCATTGCCCTAAATAAGATAGATACGTGGGTATTCGAAGAATCTCATCCTATGGATGAAGAAATACAAAGAGCTAATACTAATCCTACTTCTGTTTATGGTTTTGGACACCTAGATTTTTACCGTTGTGTTATCGAATCTTTGAAAGGAGGAATGCGTGTAAATGGAGTAGTTGAAGGTAGAGAAGGTCGTAAGACTGTGGAAATTATAGAGGCTGCGTATCAGTCTGCCCTTTCTGGTGGTCAAGTCAAGCCATGTGCGATGCCAAGATGAGGGTTTTCAGCAAATAAACTTGTCATATTATTATATTCGCAAAATGGCTCTGTATACTTAAAGTCGAGATAGCCATTTGTTAAAAATATCTATAGTGTATTTGGGGTACAATTCCCATTTATGGATTTTACGTATATGGAGGTTAGTAAATGTGTCAATTTACGATAGTTGGAGCTGGTTACGTTGGATTATCCATTGCAGTCCTTCTGTCGCAACGCAATGATGTTGTGGTTTTGGATATAAACCCGCAAAAGGTGGAGAAGATAAATTATAGAGTGTCGCCTATTGGGGATCCAGATATAGAGAACTTTTTAAAGTCCAGAAAACTTAGTTTAAAGGCCACGTTAGATAAAGAGGAAGCTTACAAGGTGGCTGATTACATAATAGTAGCAACACCCACGGACTATGATCATGGCAAGGCAGCGTTTGATACCAGCTCTGTAGAGCAGGTTATAGAGGAATCTTTATCATATAATAAAGATGCTGTGATTGTGATTAAATCTACTGTGCCAGTTGGTTTTACAGAAAGTATGAGGGCACGTTTAGGAGTAAGCAACATATTGTTTTCTCCAGAGTTTCTAAGGGAAGGCAAAGCCCTTTATGATAATCTTTATCCTTCGAGGATAGTCGTAGGGGATAAAACAAAAGAGGCAAAGAATTTCGCTAAGCTGCTACTTGATGGAGCCATAAAAAAAGATGTTCCTGTTCTTCTCACAGGTTCATCAGAAGCCGAGGCTATAAAACTTTTTTCGAATGCTTATCTGGCAATGAGGGTGGCCTTTTTCAACGAACTTGACACCTTCGCAGAACTTAAAGGGTTGGACACGAAAGAAATTATAGAAGGCGTGTGCCTTGAGCCCCGAATAGGCAATTTTTACAACAATCCATCATTTGGTTACGGTGGTTATTGTCTGCCCAAGGATACTAGTCAGCTTGCGTCGCAATTCAATGGAATACCTCACGAGATCATGACCGCTATTGTTAAGTCCAACCAGATTAGAAAAGAGCACATAGCGAATATGGTTATTAGGAAAAAACCAAAAACCGTGGGAATTTATAAACTTGTTATGAAAAAAGGTTCTGATAATTTTAGGACTTCTTCAATTTTAGACATAATAAATATTCTCAAAAACCAGGGTAAAACCGACATTATCATTTACGAGCCGCTCATTGAGGAAGATACTTACGAAGGGTTGCGTGTTGTTAATAGTCTTGAGGATTTTAAGAGACAATCGGACTTGATCTTAGCCAATAGGAAAGATAATGATTTAGAAGGCGTGGAGCATAAAGTTTATACTAGAGATTTGTTTAATGATAACTAGTTAAGAAAATTTTCAAAATGCATTTTAACGTTCTTATTTTTCAGGTCGTAAATGAGCGCGAAGATTTAAATAGATACATCTTCTATGTATGATTTTGGGCACTTGGATTTTTACAGGCATGTAATAGAATCTCTTGAAGACCGGCAGCAATGGCTTGGTTGAAGGCCGAGAAGGCCGCAAGACTGTTGAGATAATAGAGGCGGCGTACAGATTTGCTCTTTCTGGTGATCAGGTAAAAACTTGTGTGATACCTAGGTAGGAAATCTACAGAACATAATATATGAATGGTATGGAAATATGCTATTGAGAAAGCCTAAGATGCTGTTATTGATGGGGTATATCTGTATCTTAGTTGAGAGTCCTTTGTTTGAAATACTAAATCTAGGGATTTTCGGAGTTAAGTCCAAATAATACGGTTCAGCACAATATTACCATTAGCTCACAATATGAGACTTGGTCTAGTACAAAAATGAGGAGAGAAATTTTTAATGCTGGAAATAACTCACAAACCTTATAGGGAATCCACGCTTTTATCTCTGTTGTTTCTTATGTATATGTATGCGAGATTTGGTATATATTGGGGATATAGTGAAATCTTTGTGGGATGTTTGATGGGCGTAGTTGGATTTTCTCTTATATACTCCTTGTACATTTCTAAAATTCAAAAAGGGCTTCAGCTTCTTATAGTTGTGGTGGCATTGATTGTGATAGTGTTTATGTGTTCACTAGCTTCGGTTTTTTCTCTAGGCTTAAGAGTAGGAGCTAGCTTTTATTATAGTGTGCTTTTGTTCTCTAATTTTTTTCTTGCCTACATATTGGCTAAAAAAACTATTTCCTACAGAATTACAAGTTTATATTTGATATCCATTTCCTTTTGGTGCTTGTATCTGATGTGTCATAGAGTAAATCCCAATGATGTTTTTTCGCATTCCAGTAGAAATACCTTTTCAATTCTTTTCCTTGAAGCTGCTGTATTACTCTATATAATCCTTATTCAGGAAAGGTGCTTTAAAAAGAATAGTCTTGGCAAGTACCCATTATGGCCTGCTGCGGCTGCTTTTTTAGGTTCTGTGTGGGCTAGTGGAAGGAGTGGAATCATATCCACAGGCTTTTTATTATTAGGTGTTTTTTTTGTCAATTTCCTAGAAAGTAAGAAAAAAATTCGGTATTTTATCATGATTTTCGCGTTATTGGCCTTTATCTTATATCTTTTCACTAATTGGCAAAAGGAAATTTTTGATTTTGTTATATGGAGATTTAAAACTGAGGGTTTAACAGAACCACATCGAGTCGAAATTGCAATGTACTATTTAGAAAAGATAAAGGAAAGTCCTGTCAGGTTGTTTTTTGGATACGACGTTCATTTTGATCCCTATCTTGCGACTAGGTGGAATGCTAATCTGCATAACTCCCTATTAAAACTTCATAGTATTCTGGGAATTATGGCCGTGGTGCTGTCGTTTTTTATTATTAAAGGAATCTTCGATAAAGGTAAAAAGTGTGTCTTGCTTTGGTTTGTTGGGGGGGCGATGCTGTTAAGAGCTTTGACTGATACTCCTTTTTTACTAGGGCCAACAGATTTTTTGTTCTTCTACTTTTTCTTTCATCAAAAATGACTCAATGGAGGTATATTAATTTGGTGGACCAAGACGAGTTTGTAAATTTTTACGAAGAAGCCGATGATTTTTTTATGAAAAAACCACTGCAGTTTTCAAATGGAGACCTTATTTGGCCGTTTATTAGGTGTAAGATATTATTCGCGTTTTTATCTTTTAGGTACGATCTTGAACCGCCACACGCGCGCCGTGGGGACGAGAAGTTTAGTGTTTTATCCTATATTTCCGATATGTTTAAATTGAGGCATTCTAAAAGATTGCATGAAACCTTTCCTATAGTGTTTTTTACGACAGCTGCAAGTAGAGATTTCGTAAAAGACGGGAAATATTTTAACCGACTTCATGATTATTTTGCTTTTCTTAGACGTGAGGAAACACTTGAAGTAGAACAATCCTTTAGGATGAAGTATAGGTTGCCGGCTTATTTCGAGAATATAATTTCTTTTGATAAACTGCTAATAGAAGTGGTCTTGAGAGGTGGATTTTCTATAAGGTTTCCACAGAAGAGTAAGCTTAAACAACATTCAGAGACGATTTTTGATTTTTTAAAAGCGAAAAAATTAGATTTTGATGTATGTGAAATTTATAGACTGCTTTCAAAATTTGAGCGCAGAATTCTTGTCGCGGAAAAAATTTTTGAAAAGTTTTTACGTAAATTTAGACCAAAAGTTATTTTTGTGCATTGTGCTTCATATGGAGGACTTATTAATAGCGTGCTGGTGCGCGTAGCTAAAAAATTAGGGATAGTTGTCTGCGAGTTCCAGCATGGTGTAATAACGAAGGCCCATCCGGCATATAATTATGGAGAAACGGTTTGTAGGAGTGCAGAATACATAAAATATTTACCGGATTATTTGTTAACTTATGGGGATTTTTGGAATGGAAATATGGTATTCCCAAATAAATGCGTAACAATAGGAAATCCTGGCTTTTGGGAGCATTACAACGGTAAGAAATTTTATAAGGAAAAAAGAGTGTTAATTGTGTCGCAAGGCTCATTAACAAAAGAATATGTTGGCCTTGCTAAGGCATTGTCGCGAATGCTTCCTTCAGATTACGAGATTCTTTTTAAATTACACCCAGGAGAAGTGCCGTTTGAAGAGAGATATAGAGAGTTGTATGAGCTGAAGAATGTCATCGTGGTGAAAACTGGAAATATATACAATTACCTTAGGGAAACCAAGTATGTAATAAGCATTTGCTCAACGACTATTTTCGAGGCTTTTGCTTTAGGGAATGTTGTTTTCGTATATTCTCATCCACTGGCAAGATTGCATATCCCCCCTGATATTGGGTTTTGGGTAGACGGGCCTGAAGAAATCGCTAAAAAAATTCTAAAAGGAGTAGAGCCAACTCAAAGGCATAAAATAGATTATTTTTTTGAGAGGGATTGGGCGGATAACTATGTAAATTTTTTAAAAAATATATAAATATTTGATATTTTGTAATTAGACCATGTTGTTTAAGATTTAGAGCATCTAAAATGAATAATTAAAACAAAGTCTCTGGTTTGAAATTATAGGCGGCAAAGTAGGTCCAAACGGTAAGTGTTTCTGTAGTGTTGTCGTTGGCCCAGAGCTGTTGCATCAATTGTGTGATGCTTAAGTAAACGAATTTGAAATCGTTGAATTATCGAAAATAGGTTTCGAACAAGATCCTTATCTTTGGACAAAGGAGAACAGAGTCTTAGTAGTATCCGGTGCTGAAGTTGCTTGGCGAGGTTCTTTTTAGGTGAACAGTAAGTGGTATGACATAGGAAAGCACATCGATGTTATGGGATCTTCCACATTGGCGATCTAAATCAGGTCCTAAATCTGTTGCATTTTAGAAATAACAAAAGTTAATAACGCCGTTCATCACTATAGACCTGTGGTTAATTTACGCGGAACCATAGGTTTGGTTTGTTGTTTAGTAATAATTTAAATAAATTTGCAAGAGAAATGCGTTCTGTAGTGTCAAGAAGTTGATTAACGGTGATATATGAAGACTGTGATTACGAGGTGAGTTTTTATGGACAAATATTATGTTGTATTAACAGGGGCTAGGAAAAACGCTGGAGATTTCCTTATAACACAAAAATGTAAAGAGCTAATTAGAAAGTTTAGGCCAGAATTCGAGCTGGTTCAGATAGGGAGATGGGAAAATCTCGATGATAAGTTAGATATTGTCAATCAATCTAAGGGGGTCATATTATTAGGAGGACCAGCTTTTGTACCTAAGATGTACCCTAGGATTTATAGGTTGGTGGATGATTTAAATAAAATAAAAGTTCCCATAATTCCAATGGCAGTAGGTTGGAATGCATACCCTGGAGATTTTAAAAGTATGATTAAGTTCCGCTTTTCTAGCAAAAGCATGGAATTGTTACGAAAAATTTCATCAGGTTCGGATTACATTAGTGTTAGAGATTTTTATACGAATCAAATCTTGAAGATGCATGGTATAAATAATTCTATTGTGACAGGATGTGCTGCTTTGTTTGATTTAAAGTCGATTGGTAAAGCCATGCATTTGACTAGTACACCAAAAGCAATTGCATTCACGCCTGCTCAAAACATTAAATATGCGGAAATAACTATAGAGCTAATGAAAAGATTGAGAAACATTTTTAAAGATACAAGGATTATATGCGCATTTCATAGAGGAATAGGTAAAAAGGATAAGTATACTAGTAAGATTGATGCGAAAAACACAAGAAGAATTGCATTAATAGCTGAAAAACTGGGAATGGAAGTAGCAGATTTGTCTTTTTCACATGAAAATTACAGGGTATATGATGGTGTGGATGTCCATGTAGGATTTAGAGTTCATGCTCATTTATATTTTTTATCGAGAAGATACCCTTCCCTTCTAATTAATGAGGACGGAAGAGGTAGCTCTATATCAAAAACTTTGAATATCTATGGCGTAGATGCATTTTATAGACGTCCATTAGGTGAGATATTGCATCTTTTGGACGGAGTGTTTCAAAGATTATCAGTTACGTCCATATAATTGTGTAAAATTAAGAGCCAAAGCAAGGCCTCTGTTTTAGAATGGTAAGCGGAAAAACAAACCCAAACCGGAGGTGACCTTGCAATGGCTCAGTACAATATTACCATTGACTCGGAATTACTGCACCAGTTATTTTTGTCAGGCAGTAAGGATTCTGGAGTATCTAAGTTATTGGAGTCGGTATTAAATCAAGTTCTTCAGGTCCAGGCAACGGAACAATTGAGAGCAGAGGCATACGAGCGTACGGAAGAAAGGCGGGGGTATCGCAACGGTACATACCCACACAGGCTTACGACGAGAGTAGGGAGCCTTGTTTTGAGGGTGCCCAGGCTTCGTAATGGCAAGTTTTCTACGGAGCTTTTCAGCAGATAT
>JASKKH010000052.1 GCA_030154265.1 Clostridia bacterium | reverse complement strand
ACGAGCTACTAAGGCTACATTACCTGTTTCCTGGCATTCTTTTATCAATTGCTCTTTAAATTCATCACTGTATTGCCTGCTCTGCATTATTTAGCCCCCCATTACTTTTGATTTTATCACCTAAGTGGTTTTTCTCCAAAATAATTAGGGGGCTATATAGCTTGAACTTCGGTACCTATGCTTCAAGACTTGGGAGCAGATTGCGGTTGATATGGGCTATGACCTGCGATACCTGCATAAGCTGCATGGTAGAGCCTTAGAAAAATGTGTGGCCAAAGAGGACACTAAAAGACACCCTGAAAATATGTTTTAATTATACTTGAAGGAACAGAAATATAAGGTCACCTATTGCTGAGCAAACAATTAAATGGATACGAAGTTGGAGAATAATAGAAAAGGCCCCGATAGAATGAATCTATCGAGACCTTTGGCGTCCTCAATGCATATGCTTAATAAAAGTTCTATACATGATCCAAAGGTAGGAAACAATAAAAACCGCCCATAGAAAAACAGTATGATTTAAGAAGAACTTAGAGAAATAAGCACCAAGGAGAATGCCTAGAAAAACCAGCGTAATTTTCAAACAAGCAAAGTCTATAACAGAATAATTGCTGGTCGCCTTTAATACCCGTTGTATAAATGTTTTCATAGCACTGATCTCCTTCTTAATTAAAATACTGTACGCTGTCATTATACCATCATTTAGAGGGCTTCTGATGAAAATAGGAGTGGTAAATATTAACCGATATGGTACAGCGATTAGAATTTATACTACAGACATAATAGATAGACCACATTGCATTATAAAAAATAAGAGTAGCCTAAAAAACCTAAACGCCCCTGCAGCTATCCCGGCTATTCGGCCTTGACAGACGGACGACAGTATTGTGACCGGCACCGCAGGGAGGAATATAAAAAATATAACCGCTTCAAGAGGGACGAGTTCAGCAAGCGGTTCTATAACTCACCCGAATGGCGGCTTAGAAAGCAGAAGCTTGCCATCAATCCCTTGTGCGAACATTGCGAAAGTGAGGGTAAGGTAAAGCCCGCAACGGTTGTCGACCATATTGTACCTATCAGGAAAGGCAGTGCTGCCTTAGAAATAAACAACTTGCAAAGTTTGTGCAAGCGCTGTCATGATTCAAAGACCGCGAGGGAAGATGGGCGGTGGGGGAAATAAGGAAAGCGGCTGATGGTTAAAGGTTTTTCATGTACCGTTTCAATTCCTTATAGAAATTTTCACGGGTGCCGGCTAAGATAACAACAACGGTTGAATTGCCTTCTTCAATGATTGTATAAGCCAGCTCATAGTTTGTTTTGTTGTAATAAATATCATAACAAAAGACACCGGAAAGATCGCCTGTTTTAGGTTCACCCATATAAGGATCCTTGAGGATTTCATCAACAGCTTTTTGGAAAGCTGCTTTAAGCGGTTTTTCTTTGAGCTTTTTTAGATAGCGGGCGGCGGGAGGTAGAATAATCAGCTTATGCATTACTTGCCCTCCGTGCCGAAAACATCTTCATATGTGGAAAATTGAGTTTTACCGGCCGCAGCAAGGCGGGCTTCCTCAAGCAAGTTTTCAACGGCAGGGCGGACTTGGCGCCGCATTTCCTTGAACTTTTCGAGGAGCTCCTGCCCCGAAAAGCCTTGAGATATTAAGTCAGCAAGGATTTGCTCGTCAAATTCGCCGGAGTTATCGCGGACAGGACGGATAACAAGAGCGTTATTTTGGAGATAACACTCAACTTCCTTTTCAATACCGAGACGGTTAAAAAATTCTATAGGAATGGTTATTTGTCGTTTCTTTGATACGGAAATACGTTTTTTCAACATAGGATTACCTCCCGGTAGCAGCATAATTGTTCTTCCTTTCCTAGTATATGCTGAGTAATGAAACAATATACAAGATTTCTTTGATTTAATTATAACAAAGAAACAAAGATAACTCAACGCTAGATAGGCAATAACCTGTGGATAAACACATAGGGGAGGGGGTATAAATCCCTGCACCTTGCGGCACAAGAGCGGGCACGAGTCTGTCTAACAAATACTTTTGTATATATGACAGATTGTAATATTAAGTGCGACACCTAAAAAATAAAAACAGCCTATGATTGTTAAGGGAAAATGGATACCGGTGGAACTGACTAAAAACTGTTTCCGCCTATTATGGAGGAAACAGTTTTCTTTATGCACAATTTCATGATCTAAAAAACTTTGGTTTTAAGTGAATCCTCCCTCCACTGAAGTGGAGGGAGGATTCACGGAACTGATGCTGTCGGAGGTCTATGAGAAGCTGAAGAATGTGGCGGTATAAACCTAAAGCCCCGTTTTGGTGGGGCTTGTCTTTTTTTATGCATCAGGGTAAGGCTGAATTTCTTTTTCCCAAATCCTTTTAAACTCCCGCAGAAGTTTTTGCTGGCGTTTGAATACAGTCCTGTGAATACAGTCCTGACATGGACGCTGTTCGTGGCTGCAATTTGTTCTGGCGAAAATTTAGTGAACTATCTCTACCTAAACCCTCCGGGTTAGGGAGGGGTAGTTCACCAGGCAGGGGAAGTTAAAACAGCTAAGCATTGTTAAGTTATCTGGTGCAACCCAGTCATAACCCTGGATTTTTGACTATATTTGACTTTATTTAACCAAATTTGACTTTGACTTTATTTGACCATCTTCATAGAATAAAAGTGAAACTACGATAAATCTTAAAAGGGGGTATGGTACGATGTTTGGACTGATACCTTTCTATGGCAGGAGAAAAAGCTTGAGGCCGATATTCTCTGATGTTGAGAATTTCATGGAACGGGTATTCAACGAAGATCTGTTTTGGGTTCCTGTATTCGGCCAACCCTTTAAGGCAGATGTAAAAGAAACAGAAGTTGAGTATATTGTGGAAGCCGAATTGCCGGGAGTAGAAAAAGAAAATATTATAATTACTTATGACGATGGCGCGCTCAATATCTCTGTCAAACAGGATACAATTATCGATGAAACGAGGGAAAACTTCATCCGCAAGGAGCGAAGGAGTGGCAGCATTGAGCGCAGGTTTTACCTGGAAGGTGTGGATGAAGAAAAAATTTCCGCTGCATACAAAAACGGCCTGTTAACAGTAAAACTACCAAAGAAAGAAGCCGAGTTAAAGCGCGACAAACATATTCCTATTGAAGATTAATATCAAACGGCTTAATGGGGGTACAACCCTCTGATCTCTCCTTTTTCTTATATAGAGGCGGTTCACCAACAAGGGAACCGCCTCTAGTATTATATCTAGTTTTTCTCCCTTAAAACCCGAGTTCGACAGTTGCCAGGCAAAAATGTATTTTTATTTTCTACCGTCCCAACATTTTATTTTAGAGCCTTATTTACTGCATTTTACTGTTGCATTTAATTTTACAATGAACCGTATATATTTAAATCTGAAAATCTATTACATTTATTTTGTTTTTGTGATAAAATCATCTAGGATCTTTCTTTCTGGATGTTTTTTGTAGGTAAAAATATTTTACCAGAAAAACGGGAGTTCCCTATTTATTTTTTAAAAATTTTTGAGTGAATTTTTATACTCAAAGTTAGTAATTAAGCTATTCTAGTTTTTTACTTGCCGAATCCAAGTTTAAAAAATGGTTGTCACCCCTCCGGCCGAAGCGTGCATGCATATTACGACGATTCTCGGGCACAAATTTTCTATCATAGTTGGAAGGGACAAATAGATTCCGCAAATGATGGACAATGTGGTATTAAACGGCCTGAAAGACAAGCTGGCATCATTCAAATCTCTCGGCCTTGGAGTTTATGATTTTCATGCTGATGAAAAAGTCACAATACAAAAGCTTAAAGATGCAGCAAAAGAAGCAGCAGAAAAAGACGGGGCCGAAGCCATCATACTCGGCTGCACAATACAGTTTGAATTTTATAAAGAACTTCAGGAGTATGCAAAAGTTCCGGTGATTGACGCGATTATTGGTCCTTTAAAGTATGCGGAGTTTCTTGCCGAGCTAAGAGACAAATTCGAATGGCTACATAGCAAGAAATATAGTTTTGAAACGCCGCTACTTTTCGAAATAAAACAGTGGGAACTGGAAAAACAATACGATATTAATGGATTATAGGATAAGTAAGGAGGAAGAACATATGGCAAAAGATGTAAGAATTGGATTTGATGTCGGCGGGACTTTTACCGACGGCGTAATGCTCAGGGGCAAAGAGGTTCTGGCAAAGGCAAAAGCCCTCACTACCGATGATGTTACTACGGGAATCATAAATGCTCTGGATGTTTTATTAAAAAGCAAAAAAGCCGAAGTTTCTGAAATAAGTTTGGTAGCGCTGGGAACAACTCATACCACCAATGCAATTATTGAAAGGAAAAATTTGAATAAAGTTGGTATTTTCAGATTGGGCGCACCGGCAACAACTGCCATCCCCCCACTTACAGGTTGGCCGGAGGATTTGAAGGCAGCAATTGGTGGAGCCGATAATATATTTATTGTACGCGGAGGAAAAGAGTACGACGGAAGAGACGTTGTTCCCCTCGATGAAGAAGCAATCAGAAGCGCATGTAGGAAAATCAAGGGCAGAGTCGATTCTATAGCCATAACCGGCGTCTTTTCCCCTATGATCCCCGATCAGGAAGAAAAAGCGGCGGAAATCATAAGAGAAGAATTTGGAGACATACCGATTACCCTTTCAAACCATATTGCTTCCATATCTCTGCTTGAGAGAGAAAACTCTACTATTTTAAACGCATCAGTCATTACCGTGATGAGAAAAGCTGTGGAAGCCCTTAAAAAAGCTGCAAAAGAGCGCGGCATTGAGGCACCTCTTTTCATAGTTCAGAATGACGGGACGGTCATGTCTGCAGAGTATGCGGTGAATTACCCGATTTTCACAGTAGCGTCCGGGCCTGCGGCCAGCGTCAGAGGTGCGGTTTATCTTTCCGGCATTGATAATGGTGTTGTAGTAGACATAGGCGGGACTTCGACAGACGTCGCATATATAGTAAACGGGTTTCCAAGAGAGTCTTCAATAACGGTAATGATTGGCGGTGTTAAGACAAATATCAGATGCCCGGATCTTATGTCCATAGCTCTTGGCGGCGGAACAATAGTGAAGACGAGAGGGAACGAGGTTATAGCCCATGGCCCCGAGAGTGTAGGATATAACCTGGTCAAGTTGGGCAAGTCTTTCGGTGGCCCGATAATTACAACCCATGATATTGCAGTAGCCAAGGGAATCCTTGATAAGAAGCTTGATATCTTTGATACGGACTTTGCACCTCATATTGATAAGGTTAAAGCTTTAGACAGAGACCTTGTAGAGACGGCATATAATATGATAAAGAATACACTGGAAGTAGCCGTAGATCAGATGAAGACAGTAGCCGGTAATGTCAAAGCCATTTTCGTCGGAGGTGGCGCGCTTGTGATGCCCAGGAAGAATCTTGAAGGCATATCAGAAGTCGTAATACCGCCTCACTTCGAAGTTTGCGGTGCGATAGGCACAACAATTGCCGAAATTGGAGCATATGCCGAAGGTGTGGCAGATTTGGAGATTGAGGATAGGGATGCCTCAATAAATAAGGTGATTGAAAAGGCAAAAGACGAAGCGGAAAAAGCAGGAGCAATCCGCGATACCGTAGAAGTGCTGGATATTGAAGAGATTCCCTTTGCCTACATGCCTGGAAAACGTGAAAAGATACGTATTAGAGTAAAAGGGAAAATATTCGAATAAGGAGGCAGAAAGCATATGTCGAACAGAGTCTTCGAGACACTGGAAAAATGGGGAATTAAAAACTATAAAATCATAGATAAGCAGGCAGTAAAAGAAATTACTCTTGGAGCGTCTATCCTTGCTACAGGTGGCGGAGGAGACCCCGAGATAGGACTTCTATGGGCATATAAAGTGTTGGATGAAGGAAAGACTGTTGTAATGGTTGATCCGATGGACATACCCGATGATATTCTGGTAGCGAGCCCAGCCTGTCTGGGTGCACCTGTGGTGCTTACCGAAAAGCCACCGTCTTATGATGTGTTAAATAATGCCATAAGAAAACTTGAGCAGTACTGGGGAAAGAAACTTGAGGCGACAATTCCGATTGAATGCGGAGGAGTAAATTCCACCGTTGCCTATGCGGCAGCAGGGGAATTTGAAGTCCCGGTGATCGATGTAGATGGCATGAACAGAGCCTTTCCCGAGCTCCAGATGACTTCATGGGTTACAAATGGAGTAAATGCCTCTCCTACGGTTTCCTGTGATGACAGAGGCAATGTCACGGTAATTGATACCGGCGATGACAACAAGATGGCTGAAAATATCGCAAGGCGTGTCGCTATGGCCTACGGGGGCATTTCCTGGATTGCAACATACCCCATGACAGGAAAACAGGTCAAGGAGGCTTCTATTTTAAATTCCCAGAGCATTGCGTGGGAATTGGGTAAAGCCGTTTACAGGGCAAGAGAAAAGCACCTGGATCCTGTGAAGGAAATGCTCGACAGCTTGAAGATTACGAGAAACGTGACGGGAATGAAGGTATTTAAAGGCAAGATAGTGGATATTTCCAGGGAATTTGGCGGTGAGTCGACAAAAGGCTTCAGCCTAGGCAGAATAAAAATGGAGGGGCTTGACGAATATAAGGGAAGTGTGGCAGAAATTGATTTTCAAAATGAATGGCTTGTTTTGAGAATAGACGGTAAGATAAGGTGTCTGCCGCCGGATCTAATTGCTATAGTGGACTCTGAAACAGGGGAACCAATTCGTACCGATATAATGAAATACGGCTACAGAGGTTCTATTATTCTTATTCCGGCCCACGAAAGGATGAGGACGTCTAAAGGAATACAGCTGTTTGGACCCGGGCATTTTGGCTACGACATAGATTATGTTCCTGTAGAAGAGCTAAATAAGGAGGTGGCAAATAGTGGCTTATAGCTTTAATGAAACGGAAAAAGCCATTATAAAGTTCTTGAAAGAAAACCCCTATAGCGAGAGAAAAGCCGTTGTTGAAGCACTTTCGGGCATGCTGGGATTGGAAGAATCTCTGGAGAAACTTTTAAATGACATGGTGTTGATAGAACTTACCGGGCCAATGGAATCAAGCCTAGAATCCAGGGTATCAAAGAAGATATACATGATAAATCCCGAAAAAGAAAGTGAATTAGAAGGATTATAAGATGAATTATAAAAGGCGCGTAGATAAATTAATCGAGTTTTTGCAGGAAAAGGATCTGGATGCGGTAATTCTGGGAGACAGAGCTAATGTTAGATATTTTACCGGTATGCGGTTTAATACCGCATCTTTTTCTATCCTTTTTGTCTCTAAAAATGGTGATGTTGTGCTTTTGACGGCTGTTCTCGACTATAACAGGGTAAAAAGGAATTGCTGGATAAAAGATGTCAGAAAGTTTCCAGAGGACGACCCAAATTATTTAAACCCGTTAAAACAACTGCTTTATGGTAGAAATATAAAGCGCGTGGGCATTGAGTTTTCAACTGTTACAGTTGAGAGAGAAAATTTAATAAAAGAGGTAACGAACGCCGAACTGTGCAATATAGAAAATGATCTTTTAAGGTTCAGAATGGTTAAAGACATGGAAGAAATCGAAATCATAAGAGCTGCTGCAAAAATAGCGGAAAAAGCCATGATTGAAACCGTGGAGAGCATAAGAGATGGAATTAAGGAATACGAAGTATCAGCCATTGCCCAGGACGTGATGATGAGAGAAGGGGTGGAAGGATTATCTTTTGAACCTTTTGTCATGTCCGGGGAAAATGCATGGCTTCCACAGCGGTTTTCTTCGGATAAAGAACTTAAAAAAGGTGAACTTGTTCTTTTCGACATGGGATGTGTCTATAGGGGTTATTGCTCTGATATCACAAGGACGTTTTCTCTTGGAGACCTTTCCAACGAGCAAAAACATTTGTTCAGAGTCGCTTATGAAGCTCAGCAGAAAGCCATAAAAGCCGTGAAACCGGGTGTGGTTGCAGAGGATATTGATAAAGTGGCTAGAGATTACATCACGCAGAAAGGGTACGGTGAGTATTTTCCCCACCTTACAGGTCATGGCCTGGGTCTTAGTATTCATGAAATGCCGATAGTGGATGTGGGAAGTAAAATTGTATTGGAACCAGGAATGATAGTTACCATTGAACCCGGCGTATATGTGGAGGGTCTTGGAGCGGCCCGGGTAGAAGATATGGTGCTTGTGACAGATGGTGGGTATGAACTACTAACGAATGTTTCTCGAGAGCTGGTATAGGTGATGAATATTAGCGTATATGATATTTTAAAAAGCTGGGGGGTATAGGAAATTACAGGGTTATTGACGAACAGGGCCTGAAAGAAATAACCTTGGGAGTGTTTATCCTTGCTACTGGTGGGCGGAGGTGACTTGGAGATAGGATTTTTATGGGCTCTCAATGTGGCCAAAGAGAGAAAAGATATTGTGTTAATAGACCCTGCAGACTTTCCAGATGACACCCTGGCCGTCATAGCCGGTTGTCTGGGTGCACCCGTTGTTTTGACGGAAAAACCCCCGAACGGTAATTCAGTATTTGAAAAGACGATCATCGAAGATAATGCAAGAAGAATTCAAAGAACTGCGAAGAAGATATTGGGAGCAATATTTATGGTTAGTAGGATATTTTTGTAGAATAGTAAGAACGGTAATAGAAGATATGATAAAGCAATATATAGAAACAAAGGATAGGAAAATATTGAAGAAATCTTCAAAATAACAAAATGAGTTTCAGTAAATTTAAGTTTATATCATGACTTTTAGTTGCAAATAATTTCCTACACTTTAGTGAAGGGAAGTTAAGATGACAACAATTTAAAAACAATTGGAAGAGAAGCGATTGTTATGAACATTTCCCGTTCCATTATAGCAGTGGATTCCCATACTATGGGGGAGCCCACTAGGGTAGTCATAGGAGGTATTCCGCACATACCAGGTAAAAACATGCCCGAGAAAAAGCAGTACCTTGAGAGCCAAATGGACCATATTAGAAGAGCCATAATGCTGGAGCCCAGAGGACATGATGATATGTTTGGTGCTATAATAACTGCTCCTACAGTGCCTGAAGCCGATTTCGGCATAATATTCATGGACAGCGGGGGTTATCTGAACATGTGCGGTCATGGCACCATTGGCGTTGCTACGGTGGCTGTGGAGATGGGGCTTGTGGAAGCAAAAGAGCCGGTAACTGAAGTGATGCTGGAGGCTCCGGCAGGGTTGATAAAAGCCCGGGTTAAAGTAGAAAATGGAAAGGCTAAAGATGTCACCTTTCAAAATGTACCTTCTTTTTTGTTTAAAGAAGGGATTGAATTGGATGTTCTTCCTTATGGGAAAATTAAAGCAGATATAGCCTTCGGGGGCAGCTTTTTTGCCGTTGTAAAGGCTAGGGATCTAGGGATAAAGGTCGCTAAAGAAAATATTCATGAGTTGATAGATATAGGCTTGAAAGTTCGGGATGAAGCCAATAAAAAAGTTGAGGTTTACCATCCGGTAAACCCCCATATAAAGACCATAGACCTTACAGAAATTTCCGATGTACCTTCCCATCCCGATGCCCATGCCAAAAATGTGGTAGTCTTCGGCAAAAAATCTGTGGACCGTTCACCTTGCGGTACCGGAACATGTGCCAAGATGGCGAACCTTTTCTTCAAGAGTGAGCTGGGCTTGTATCAAGATTTTGTCCATGAGAGCATCCTGGGTACTCTTTTTACCGGACGCTTGGTAGGGAAAACCAGAGTGGGCGATTTTGATGCGGTAATTCCCGAAATCACCGGAAGGGCCTTTATCACCGGTGTGAACCACTACATGATAGATGAGGAAGACCCTCTCAAATATGGATTTTCTTTAAGATAATGTAACCCTAATCGGGCAATTGCAATTATAGTTATTCCGTTCGGCCAGTCAAGGGTGAAGTGAACGGGTTTAGTCCGCCATTGACAGGCCTTACTTTATAACTTGATACAAATTAAACCCGGTTAGGAAAATTTGCATCTCGTTCTTCATAGTGACATTTTATCACGATACTCTACAAGGTGACATTATCACAAGATAATCACAAAAAAAATTTCCTGAAAGTATTGACAAAAAAATAAAATACTATATACTAAACAAGTATTCGGAAGCAAAAATGGTTCGCACATATTTTGTAAATCATTTTTTGTTAATTGGTTTACAAAAATATGTGCGTTTGTTTTTGTGAAAAAATATAATAAAATTTATGGAGGTACCGAAATGAATTATGGTACAGTAAAATGGTTCAATGCTGAAAAAGGATTTGGTTTTATTGCGGTTGATGGAGGAGAAGATGTATTCGTTCACTTTTCATCAATAGTATCAACTGGTTTTAAGACTTTAAACGAAGGTCAAAGGGTAACTTTTGACTTGGAAAAAGGTAAGCGTGGCATGCAAGCAGCTAACGTTTGTATTGCTTAAATTTCTACGCGGGAAGCTGTCTCTTTATGAGGCAGCTTTTTTAATTCATGACAGATTGTAATATTAAGTGCGACACCTAAAAAATAAAAACAGCCCATGATTGTTTCGTGTAAAATGAAGTTACCACGACCACAATTACACAAGG
>JASKKH010000017.1 GCA_030154265.1 Clostridia bacterium | reverse complement strand
CAGTAGCATCTTGTTCTAAGGTAATTTCACTATCGCTAGCACCTACTACCTTACCACTAATAGATGGAGTGGTATTAAACTCAACCCCGTCAGGTAATGTAACAGTCATATACACAACGGAAACGCTGTAATCGCCATAATCATCGTCTTTTGTAACAGTAATAGCACCTAAATCTACATCGTCTTTATCATTATCAGTATAAATATATCCAGCACTGATATTAACTATTTCATCGCTTGCAGCAACTGCTGCGCCTGCAAAAGGAACCATCAAAGATACCAGCATTGCTAAGGTAACTAAGATGGAAATTACCTTTTTCCTTGCTTTTAGCAAACTAATTTCCCTCCTTGAATATTTTGAAGCCCTTTTATGCAGGGCCAACAACTCACTTTTCACTTGGCCGGGTAAGCCTTTTTTGTTTAACCCATGCATCCCTCCTTTTTAAATCTTTTTTTAAGTGAATGTTGCTGTGTCTAAATGCTGTGACTTTTGTTGTAAATTTGGGGTTTATCACCCAAGTGAGGATTATTCTACATTGCCACCCAGGTTTCCTGCAAGGTTGGGCAGCATTTCCTCGGTTACACAATTATTAGACACATGAGGTAAACCAAAAGTTCCAGCAAAAATAAATTTTTTTATATTTTTTTATAAAAGTTTTTAGATTTAACTTTAAAAACAAATTATTTAGTACGTTGCTATTACTATAGATTTTACGATATACTTTGAGTACCGAAGTATTTTAGAAGAACTTATAATCAGTAGATAGAACCTTAAAAACTTTTATATGTAGATGCCTATTTTTATCAAGAAAGATTTTAAAGTTAATTTTATTTTTAACACATGGAAATAGTCAATAATACATTAATACATAAAGAATGGTAAAATTATTAAACTTTTTTTATTTAACGGGAACTTTTGGGGTGTTTTTTTTGTCTAATACATATCCGGGTACATTTCTCGGATCTCAGGAGTGTTATCTTTGAACCTTGGTTTAAACATATTTAAAAGAAACAAGGCCAATGAGGTAACGAGCTTTGAAAATTTAGTTCTAAAGTATCAAGACAGGGTTTACGGTTTAAGTTATCAGTTGACAGGTAACCATGCTGATGCCCAGGACCTAACGCAGGAAGTCTTTATAAAGGCTTATAAAGGCTTATCTAAATTTAGGCACGAAGCTGATATTGGCACGTGGTTACACCGTATAACTGTCAACTTGTACTTAAACGAAAAGCGTAAGGTAATACGCCACCCGGTAGTCTCACTGGATAACCCTATTAATACAGGTGATGGAGAAATTACCAGGGAGGTAGCTGCTACAGACGGTGACCCTCAAGATATAATTGAAGCGATAGAACTAAAAGACTTTATCAAAACTGCTTTGCGGGAACTGCCTGAAGAGTATCAGTCTGTGCTGGTACTCCGTGAACTACAAGGTTACAGCTATGATGAGATAGCGAAGATACTTGATTGTTCATTGGGAACAGTAAAGTCACGTCTAAACCGAGCAAGGCAGGCTATGAGGGATAAAGTATCAAAAATGAACAAGGATACCCGCTCAAAATGAGCGGTAATGAGGTGTTTTCTATGCAATGTCATAAGGCAAGGGAGTTTTTCTCGCCTTACCTGGACGGAGAGCTCTCTTCAAATGAAATTGAGCAATTTAAACAACACTTGGATACATGTCCCGCCTGCATGTCCGAGCTAAACGAATGGAAAAAAATTTCTCATGCCATACAGGGACTAAAATCCACGGTTAAAGCCCCACCAGGGCTGGCAATGGCCATAAATAAGCAAATTGAGGCTGAGAAGAAAAAATCTAAATTCTCTGGTGCCAAGCGCTGGATGGCTACAGCTGCGGCTGTTTTTGCCCTAATAACAGGTTCAGTCAGTTATGTAGCTAACGGTTTTTGGAACAACCTGCCGTTTAGTGTTGCAATTGTTGAACATCAAAACGGGCAAAGCCAACAACAAACTGGCATTGGTGAGCCTCAAGACACTCAAGTACCTGTAAACAATAATTCGGTAAATAATAACGATAATACAGGGATCGAAAACCAACAACCTGGCTCAAAGATTACTCCTGGTAAAAATCCTGTAACAAACAATACACAACCTCCAGCTACACCCAACGATACGGCTAAGCCAACGCCAAATAATAATGGTGGAACAGTTATAACTAACGGCCAGCCTGCTCAAGTAGCAGCTAATACTGAAGAATATACCGCTATGGCCTTCTTAAGTAATGAACACCAAAAAACAAACACTATGATGAAGGTCGCAGTAAATGACTTGGATACTGCTGGTAGTAAGGTAGAAAACCTGGTAAACAACAATGGCCTGTCATTCTCAAACATTGCCAGCCAAGAGAACAAAAAGATTTATCAAATAGTTATACCTAAGGATAAGGCAGACGTATTAATTGCAGATTTAGCAAACATTGGTCAGGTAACAGCCAAAAACACCAATATCCAAGACTTAAATGAACAGTTTGCCAGTACCTTAGAACAGTATCAAGCCAAAATAGCCCAGGCAAATGTAACTACTGATGCCAAGGAAAAAGAAGAACTGATACAAGAAGCAAAGGCTTTAGAAAATCAGTTAAAAGTCTGGGAAAAAGAATCAAAACAACAAATTATAGTTTTATGGTTAGAAACAGAATAAGGGGATAATACAAAAGAACTTGTTAAATAAACTAGTGATAGAGTAAGGTATAAACAAAAAGACGAGGCAGAGATTTATGCCTCGTCTTTTTGTTTATTTCCTTTTATCTTTCTATATTGATTAAAAATGTTGGTTTCTATTAGTACTGTTATCTTTTCTATTTTAAGTGTTTAATTCTCCCTTAGCCTTGCCATCACCGCTGCAGCCTGGGCCCGGGTAAAGGGGGATAAGGGGGCAAATGTATCAACAGTTTCCCCTCGCATGAGGTTGGCTTCATAAGCCTGTGCCACCACTTCACGCCCCCAGGCTGGGATTTGATTAAAATCTTTGTAGGGTAAGGATGCTGCCGGCTCAGGAGCATTATCCCCCAGTAAACGAATAAAGAAGGCTGCCGCCTCAACCCGGTTAACCGGCTGATTTACTCTTAAACTACCGTCTTCATACCCGACAATTAAGCCCTTCTCTTGAGCAACTGCTACCGTAGACCAGGCCCAGGAAGGTACTTTAGCTAAATCCGTACATTCGGGCTTTTCCCCTTTCGGTACTTCCCAACCGGCTAAACGAACTAATAGAGTTACTAACTCCGCTCTACTAACCGGGTTATTGGGGCGAAAACTTCCGTCTTCATAGCCGGCAATAAGTCCTGCTGAAAACATTTTAATAATATCAGCCTCAGCCCAATGGCCATGTGTATCCCAAAATCCTGCTTTTTCATTATTTAATTCAATCTTTTTAGCGGTAACCGAACCACTGGTACGATTAAAGGCCACTAATAATACATTTCTTTCTTTTACATCAATAGTCCAATAAAAATTTCCTCGATTATCTACAGGGATAATATCCCGTTTGCCATCTTCATAGTTTAAAAAGATTAAATCTGCAGTACTTGTACCTTTTAACAAAAGCCCTTCTTTTTGATGTACATAAGAAACCTTTAATTGAGGTGGCTTACTTCCATTGAAACTTCTAGCCTCTACACGTGCTAAAATAGGTTTGTCGTCTCCCGGCAGGGAAGTTAGATTAACAGTTAAACCTGAAGGTAAAAAGTCTGCTGCCACGCGATAACCATCCACTGTTACCAATGTCCGATTAGTCAAAAGATAACGGCTGCCATCCTGGCAGTATAAAACGCCTGTTTCGCTATTTACATCAGCTAAAACCTTACTTTCCTGGCTGGAAGGACTAGTTGCATCAACACGTGCTAAAACATCACCACCCGGTACTGTCTGTAAACGCACCCAGTCCCCCGGGCTTAGGGTTGATACACTTACCGGTAATCCCCAACGAAAGACCTGGGTTTCACTGTTTATTTCATAAACCCTAAACTCATTAACATAATCCATGAGGTAAACGGTTTTATGATCGCCACTAATATAAAGTACACGACCGTAATTGATATCTGTATATGCTTTTAGCTCTATTATCTCATGACTTACCGGCATCAGGTTTAAGGCTACCCAATCACCTTCATTAATAGCTTCCATGTCAACAGGCTCACCGTTAAGCTTAACTGATGCCCCCGGAAAAAGGGTATAGGTTTCACCGGTTGAAAGGGTCAAACTTTCTGAAGTTACTTCTATAACCCTGCCTAATGCCATCTCCCTTTTAACTGCAATATACTCTACCTGGTTAGTTTTCGGATCAATTATTAGATTAACGGCCATACCAGGTACCAGAGCTTTGAGTTCAGCTTTTTCAGCCGCCCCATATGGTAAATCTGCCAAATCGGCGTCAATTATATTGTCTGCAAAAGTGATAGCAACCTGGGAGCTATAGGTCAATGGCTGGCCCATGCCTAACAGCCAGATTTTCTTTTGTTCTAAGTCAATTTGGGTTATAAATCCGTCTTTTCGTTTATAATCAGCTGAAACCTGCCACAAAGTTGTCGTAGAAGGATTAATAGTTCCCGTCAGGGTAAAACCGGGGGTTAGGGTGCTAGGATTTACTTTTTTCCCGTGTAGTGTTGTTGCGCCCCTTCTATTTAGATAATAGCCCCCAGTTCGGGCTTCATTATTAATCCTGAGGAACAAATTGCCATGAGAAGTAGTCAGGGATTGTACCCCTGTGGCCTCCCATCGCCTGCCGGCTAAATACAGCTTATCAGGCCCTAGATAGGCATCTGAGCCCGGTAGTATAGTGGAAGTATCAGCCGTTGTAACTGTACCATCAATGCAGTTTTTTATACCACCGGGTGGTACATCATAAGTACGGCTGTCTATTATAACCTGACCATTTTCTGTAACACCACTTACTACACCCCGGATTAGAGGTTGCCCATAGGAAAGGGCAAAATCTTGTTCTGGTACGGAACCACTCGAGAGTGCATTTGCCTTAAGCTCTTTAGCTAGCACCTTAACTGTATATGTACCTGGGATAGGAGCTTTTATATAAATCTTTTCTACGTTATTTTCTTTATCCGGCTCATTTCTATCGTTAAAATCATTACCTAAGTAAGTCCCATCAGGCCCTACTACCACAAGGTCCAGGTCGTTTACCAAAGCCTTCCCGTCTCCTGTTGCCTTAGCCGGGTCAGTCCAGGCTAAGGTTGCCCTAAAGGGTGTTTCGTTATCAGTTACCTCAACCTTATAGGAGACTTCTTCTCCTTGTTTGAGCCCTCTTTTATAATCTACCAGCTCCATGGTGTTTTCTTCTAAGGCCAGAACCGTCCCAGCCAAGTCCATAATTCCCGGAAACTGAGCAGTAGGACCTTCGTCCGGCACCCAGGCCCCGTTGATGAGGCTGGCCTTTAACAGGGCTGCTGAGGGTTTAGTGAAGCCCTTCTCCTTAAGGTATTGACGTAAAACGGCTGCTGCTCCACCGGCAACCGCTGACGCCTGACTCGTCCCGCTCATGACATTATAGTTTTCGTTTGGTGGGAAATTTGCTTTTACTTTACTAGAGCGAAGTGATACCAAAGCCAAACCCGGTACTAATAGGTCTGGTTTCATCCGCCCGTCACCGGTTGGCCCACGGCTTGAAAAATCTGCCTGGCGGTGAGCGTCGTTAGCATCAGGACTAAATGCCGGGCGAGGGGTTTCACTCGCCCCTATGACTAAAGCGTTTTTACTATTAGCCTCTGCCGTTAAACTTCCCCTAAACGGACCACTGTTACCAGCACCAAAGACAGGGAGGAAGTCAGGATTTTCCCTTACGAAAGCATCTATTTGCCTGGTAACATTGCGGTAAGCATTGGGGCTGCCGCCCCAACCGTTAACATGAATACGCACACCAGCTTCGTAAGCAGGCTCAAAAAGACGATACAAATCTTCCGGAGGTGCTAATTCCCCTTTACTATTTAACAACCCTTGGAAATAGATACTGGCCCCTGGGGCAATACCCCGGTACTGACCGTCGGAAGCGGCCCCTGTACCGGCAATAATACCTGCCAGATGGGTACCATGACCAATGGGGTCATCAGGTTTAGCCCTTCCGGCCCAGCTTTTAAGCAGCACAACTTTTGGCATCTCTCCAGGGGTACTTTGCAGGTCCTCTGGCAAGTCATTAATGTTACCTGTATCCAGACCGCTGTCAGCCAGACCGACAATTTCCCCTTTGCCGTTAAGGCCCTGGGGCGTTACCATTCCCGGAGCAGCCAGTATCCTAACCCCGGTTATATCGCCAACTCGGTCATTTAAGAATTTATGTTTATCCAATTCTAAAGTACTGCATAAAAAAACAGCCATAAAAAGTACCATTAAAACAATTAGGTTTTTTATGGCACTATTATTAGAGCATTTGGTATTCATTAACAAACCCTCTTATGTAGTTAAATGGGTAATGACCGTAGATAGAGAATGTCTGCTTGTAGAAATTGATATTGTAATGCAAAGTGTCAGGCAATATTTAGGAATATTCCTATTTATTGTTATTTTCGGAGTAAAATGGTCTTATAGTGAAAATGTTTCCTTCCAGTTATGAACCTTTTATGAACCCTTTTCCTGTTCTTCTTGTCTTGCTTCTTTTAGAACAGCCAACATAAATTTAGGCAAGGCCAGTGCTCGCTTAAATCTTTTGAACTTAACTATACGATATAACCATTCAAGGTTCAGGCGTTGTATCCATTCCGGAGCCCTGGGAACCACCCCGGCCAAAACATCAAAACTACCACCGACCCCAATCATCACCGGCACCTGGACTTCCTCTAAATGCCTGGCTATCCAATACTCCTGCCTGGGAGCGCCTAAGCCTACCAAAAGGATGTCCGGCTTAACCCCTTTTATATCTTTTATTAATGCCGGCATTTCTCTCTCTGATATATAACCGTTTTTGGTGCCAACAACTTTAATCCCGACATAGTCCTGTTCAAGCCTTTTAGCTGCTTTAGCAGCTACCCCGGGAGCTGCTCCATAAAGATAGAAACGCCATCCTCGCTTTGACCCTTCATTAGCGAGAGCTTTAAGGAGATCGATACCTGTTACCCGCTCCTTTACGGGTTTCCCTAGCTTTTTGGCTGCCCAGACAATCCCCGAACCGTCTGCTGTAACCAAATCAGCGCGGTTAATGACAGCTTGTAGCTGGGGATTGTTATAGGCCTGATAGGCAATTTCTGCATTCATTGTGACGATATGATGGGGTTTACCTTCTTTGATAAACTCAGCAATCTTATCAACAGCTTCGTCCATTGTTAAAGAATCAACCCGATTCCCCAGGATGTATCTACTTAACATAATGCATACCTCTACATCACCCTAAACAACATATGTTTTATCTGAACTCATATGTTTATAAAACATTAAATCACGATTACTTTTTCTAATTCTAAACATCACTTTATAAAATCTGCTTAACAGTTTAGTCTAAACTAGTTAAATACTTTTCTTATTTAACGCAGGTTAGGAATCTCTGTCAGCATATGGGTTAACTTAACTGGGTCAAGAACATAATAGCTGATTTCACCTATATATTTCCCTTCACCGGGAAGCATATGGGTTTTTATACTACCGCTGCCATTTATATCTTTCATACTTAATGCCAAAGTAAGCATTTCCTTAACACTTAAGTTCGTGTCAACTTCTTTACTTATTTGACTTACTAATTGGGGGATTTTGGGAATTGTACTAAGCTGCAAAGTTTGATCTACCAAAGCCTTAATAAATTTTTGCTGACGACCAACCCTGGTAATATCTCCTTCTGGGTCATAACGATAACGAACATAAGCCAGGGCATCATAGCCATTCAAATGTTGAGGTCCCGGGTATAAGTCAATATTTTCCTGGGGGTAGTACATTCGCTTGTCAACATTAATATCGACACCACCCAAAATGTCGATAATCTTTTGGAAACCCTGGAAATTTACCTTAACATATTTATCAACCTTTATTCCCAGTAAATTATTTATCGTATCCATTAAAAGCTCTGGGCCTTCCTTACCCCCATAGGCATGAGCGGCATTGATTTTGTCGTAACCATAACCTGGAATTTTAACCCGTGTGTCACGGGGTATTGATATTAAATCCACCTGTTGTTTACCGGGATCAAGTGCCACCAACATAATAGTATCAGAACGGCAAGGTTCATTTGGATTACGTTGGTCAACACCAATTAATAAGATGGTTTCCGGCTTTTTAGCTGAAGGATTTTTACCGTCACCACCTTCATCTAAATCACCATTGTTCGCCAACACGTTATCCATCCATATACTCGCACCTAAGTAACCTGCAAAAGCAAATGTTGAAAAAATAAGTATAGCCAATAAAAACAACCCTAATGCCGATGTGAAAAATCTTTGGCGGCGGCGTCTTTTAGCGCGGGCTGAACCTCCTTGTTGAACTTGATATTGTCCTTTACTAACAGTCATGGAATCGTCTCCCCCAAATATATAGACGCTTAGCTTTAATATTTGTTCCAACAAATACCAATATTTTTTAGACAGTTTAACTTCTAACTGGGTTTAAATTAAACGACTTAATTTTTGGGTTCATATTGATATCATAAACATTCGTCACGAGTTATTAAAAAACAGGCACACAACAAGAGTGCCTATTTCATTTTAACAAACTTTTAGCAGTTACGTGTTAAAAATATTTCGGCAGAAAAATTTTAATTCCTTTAGGTAATTTTTTTGACTGAAATTTTCTTGAAATAATTTCCTTTGTTAGGACTGAATATATTGATACTTTTCAGGTAAATTATGGATAAGAATTGATTTTACCGGAGATATCCACCTTGTCCAAAGATATATTGGAAATTATTAAGAAACGGCAAAGTATCCGTCGTTTTAAAACTGACCCTGTTCCGGAAAGTACTATCAACAAACTTCTGGAGGCAGCTTGTTTAGCCCCTTCAGCGGGCAACGTCCAACCTTGGTTTTTCTATTGTGTTGTGCAATAGCAGAAGTGACAAAAGTTATAAAGTAGAGGCTACAACCTACCCTCTAGAGCAAAATTAAAAGGCATCTTGTACCTGTAGATTTAAATATTTTTAGAATTTTTTATATATATTTAATTAACAAACACTGACTGTTATGTTATAATAAAATTAATAAAAGTGTGAAATACTATTTAATACCCTCTAAGTACTTATTGATTATATAAACGATTTCTCCGATGAGAAAGGAGTTTTCTTAAATGAAAGATGAACATCGTAATTTAATCCGTGAACGCAAAGGATTATTGGAACGATGGGTCTATGCCTCCGAAACAGAACGTCCGCACTTAATTGTCAGAATAATGGACATAGACGAAAAGTTAAACCTGGAAGGGAAAAATAGGAGACCTCGCCTACCCAAACGATTTGTAGTTTAGGAAATTAAAAAAGCGCGAAATAAAAATCGTGCTTTTTTATTTCCTTTTTCAAATGATTGGCTATTATTGGCTCAGTAAACTCCCCATCTTCCTTTAAAAAAACCTTGCCTTTAATAGTTGGACAACCTTTTAAAACAACTTTTTTGATATTATACATATCTATCCTTCTGGCCAAATGGTAATGATAAATCAAGTTTTCTTCTTGTAATCTATCCGGGCCAAAATCATTAAAGAAATCCCTTATATGGTCATTCACGGCAGGGTTATTATCAAGATCTAACGTCTCTTTAATAGGTAATAGAACCTCTGGAGGAATAAAGTAAACACTGGTGCGTCCATTAGGTGGGGATAATGTAAAGAACAGCCATTATGAGCTGTTTCTGATCCCGCCCTAAAAAAAGAACACGAAAAGAATTGCTTGAAGCACTTGCGAAAACCGGTCTGGAAATGGCCAGTAACAAAAAAGTTATAAATATTATTAAGTTTACATAATATCTCAAGCACTTCAATAAAAAACACCTACAACCTGGTTAATATATTGTAACTAACAGGTTGGATTTATGCTTCTAATTACTCAGGCCATTTAAAATTATATCTTTTGCCTGTTTTACTGTTTCTCCTAAATTTACTTCTCCTCCCCTGTAGAAAAAAATATGTCCTATTGTTTCAATAAAACCCGTTAACAATGCAGAAGCCAGCCAGGGTGAAATGTCATCACGCATTTCACCTTTTTGTTTGGCTTTTTCCAAGTAATCAATAACACACTGTAGTCTTTCATTATGCAAGCTAATAAATAACTGTTTAGTTGAAGCATCTATCGACGGATGATCATGTAAAAATATACTGGCTATCTCTCTTTGGTTTTGGAAGTACTCAAAGCTTTCTGAACATAACCGTTCTATAAAATCTCCCAGTGTCGGTTCTTCTTTTACTATCTTCCCAAGCATATCAAGATAAGAATTAAATATCTGCACTAAAAGCTGTTGAAAAAGCTCTTTTTTACTACTAAAGTACTCGTAGATTGTCCCTTTACCCATGCCAGCAGCGTTGGCTATGTCTGCAATTTTAGCTTTATAATATCCCTCTTCAGCAAAAATTTTAGCAGCAGCTTTAAGTATCTGACCGCGTTTTTCTCCAATATTCTGGAACACAACCATCACTTCCGTAACTTTATTCATCATAAAAAACTACTGTTAACAGTTTGCCTGCTACGCTTACCAAACCTTAATACCCTGCCTATCCGCGGGCCAAGGTCTTCTAAAATTGTATATAGCACCGGTACAAGTATGAGCGTAAGTACTGTGGAAACAATAAGGCCACCAACAACGGCTGTAGCTAAACCTGCATCCATTTCCGTACCTTCACCCATACCAATGGCTAAAGGCAGCATGGCCAGGATTGTTGTTAAAGCTGTCATTAGAATCGGTCGAAGTCGATTAGCACCAGCAGTTAATATTGCTTCGGTACGTTCAATACCTCGACGCCGTAATAAATTTATATAGTCCACTAAGACAATGGCATTTGAAAGAACAATACCAGCAAGCATAATAACACCCATGAATGAAACCACATTAAAAGTACGACCGGTAATTAAAAGGGCTAAAATAACACCGGTAATTCCAACGGGAATTGAAAACATTACAATAAATGGATGCAGTAGCGATTCAAACTGGGCTGCCATAATCATGTACACCAAAGCTATAGCCAATAACAACGCCAAACCTAATTGACTGAAAGATTCCATCATCATCTCGTTTTCACCTGTAAATTCGATACTATAGCCATGAGGAACATTTATTTTTTTTATTTCTTTACGAATATCATTCATAACCACTCCCAACGGGCGATTACTTAAGTTAGCTGTGACACTTGCCACCCTCTCCTGGTTATAGCGGTTAATGGTACTTGGCGTAGTATCCATTTTAAGGGTAGCGACTTCTTTTAACGGCACCTGTGTACCTAAGGATGTTGGTATTGTTAGATTTGACAAATCAGAAATACTATAGCGATATTCTTCTGGTAACTGGACTCTTATATCGTATTCCTCACCATCAACACGGTAGCGGGTAGCAACCTGACCTCCTATAGCTGTTGATACTGTAGATGCTATTTGGCCAGCATCAAGATTATATAAGGAAGCCTTATCCCGGTCTACCAAAACCTCTACTTGAGGCCGGCCTCTGGTAATACTGCTATCCACTGCTACTGTCCCTGGTACTTTAGCAACTACTTCTTTTACTTGCTCTGCTAAGACTTTTAATTGATCAAGGTCAGGACCATGGATATCAACTTGGACTGGAGAACCACCAGTACCACCACCCAATTGGGAAGTTTGGATTACCGTTATCCTGGCTCCGGGAATATCCTGAACTGCCTTGCGAATGGCTGAAGCCACCTCTGCGGTACTTCTTTTACGCTCTTCCAAAGAAACTAAATTAACATTAATATTAGCCAGCTCAGGTGTTTCTCCGCCAAAAAAGGCCATTTGACCGCTGCCTTGACCAATTTGTTGGTAGATAGTTTCAACTTCTGGCTGCTGTTCAATTATCTTTATTACCTTATCAGTTAGCTTGGCGGTTTTTTCTAGCTGTGTCCCCTTTGGAAGCTCTACTGTAACCCCAATAGTTCCTTCGTCACCTTGGGGCATAAATTCAAACCCAATGGCTGGTACTAGAAATAAGCTGCCAATGAAGATAAGCATCACTACACCTACTACCCTTTTCCTGTGAGTAAGCGACCAGGAAAGGAAACGGCGATAACCATTACTAATTCGGGTTATCCAATATCCTGAAACCAAACTCTGCCATAACCCGTCGGCTGCCTTTGGTTGCTGCGGCATCGAACCTGCTAAAATTCGTGAGGCTAAAACTGGTGTTACTGACAGGGAGACAGCCAATGAAGCCAGCAAAGAACAGGTAACTGTCATTGCCAGCGGCCCAAATATCTCAGAAGCAATACCTTCAACAAAAGCAATAGGCAAAAATACCCCCACCGTCGTCAGGGTTGAAGCAACAACGGCCATGGTAACTTCTTGAGCACCAACAGCTGCTGCCTCCATTGCTTTCTTGCCGTCCTGGCGATGGCGATAGATATTGTCAAAGACAACTATGGCATCGTCGACCATCCTGCCTATACCCAAAGACAGACCACCGAGGGTCATTAAGTTTAAGGTCATGTTGGAAAAGTAAATAAGTACAAAGGTTGTAATAACTGAAATAGGGATCGTTAATCCGATAACAATAGTACTTCTGAAGTGACGTAAAAAGATGAAAATTATCAACATGGCCATAAGGCCGCCTAAGAGCATATCACGATAAACATTATTTATGGACGCATTAATGTATTCTGACTGGTCCTGTACCAATTCTAACTTAACGCCAGAAGGTAGCTCTTCTTTTAGCTCCTCCATGACTTTCTTAACTTGGCGCGCAATAATGACTGTATTACCACTGGTTTGTTTCTGGATAGAAAGACCAATAGCCGGTTTACCGTTAAAAAGTGCATATGATGTTTGTTCAGCTGTTGTGTCTTTTATTTCAGCCACATCACCTAGCCGTACCTGCGTACCTGTCGGAGATACAAGGTTTACCTTTCTTATCTGGTCCAAATCTTCAAACTCACCATTTACTCTAACCAGTACCTTTTTACCAGCATCATTGACCTGGCCACCCGATGCTGTAATGTTCTCCATTCGCAAAGCCTGAGTTATCTGATTAATGGCTAATCCATAATTTTGCAAACGAGCTGGATCGACCAACACCTGTATTTCTCTTTGTAACCCTCCGGTAACGTTTACCGAAGCTACTCCATCCAGTCTTTCAAGTCGATTTTTAACCTTATTTTCTGCCAGGTCTTTTATTTGTTGTTGAGACAAATTACCATACATCGCCAGTATCATAACTGGCATGCTATTGGGGTCCATTTTCATAACTGAGGGTTTGTCAACCCCATCCGGGAAGAATTTTTCGACTAAATCAACTTTTTCCCGAATATTTAAGGTAGCAAAATCCATGTCTTGACCCCAATTAAACTCTAGTAGAACGACAGAGGTACCAGACAAACTCATGGAATTGATATTTTTAATCCCCTGTACAGTACCGAGGACATCTTCTAAGGGCTGAGTTACGGTTTTTTCTACTTCTTCCGGACCAGCGCCCTCATAGCTAGTGATTACTGCTGCATAAGGCAATTTCAGGTCCGGTAAGAGTGCCACTTTTAGCCGTGAAAGAGATACCACGCCTAATAAAATGGCTACCAAAACTACCATTGTTAAGGCAATGGGTCTTTTAATTATCGTTCGGGACCAACTCATGACTTAGGCCCCCCGTTAACAACTTTGACCGGCTGGCCTTCGTTAATGAAGTCCTGACCCTTCACAATTATTTTTGCATTTTTATCAAGACCCTTGATGATTTCAACATTTTGGCCATCATCGATTCCCGTAGTAACTACCATACCTTTGGCTTTACCGTTAACAACTGTGTATACAATGTCTTCCCCGCTATTGTTAATTATGGCATTTTTAGGTACTAATATAGCGTTTTTGGCCTGCTTTGTTGTATAGTTAACCGTAGCTGCCATACCTGGTTTTACTTCTTTTGGGGCCTCAGGAATTGCTATGTTAACTTGATACAAGCGTGTTCGGCTATCTGCTGCAGGACTAACGTTTGAAACCTTTCCTTTAAATACAGCGTTATTTGCTGCTTTAACTTGAACCTCAACTTCTTGTCCGGGTCCTAAATAGTTAATATCTTGTTCAGTAACTGCAATCTCTACTTTTAAATCCCCGGAAGTCACTAGCGTAACTACCGATCCTTGAGCCAGTGCCCCCGGTTCTAACAAACGAGCTGCAACTTCACCGCTCACAGGTGCTTTTATGTAAGTATTTTCCAATGCAATTTCCGCTTGCTTTACATTGGCTTTAGCTGATTCAATTGATGCTTTAGCCATATTTAAATTCTGCTGACTTGTTTCAGCTGTCAGACGGGCTGTATCCAGGGTCTGCTGAGATACTACACCCTGTTCAAATAAAAACTCTGTTTTCTCCAGGTTATCCTGGTCCAGTTTGGCTTTAGCTTCAGCTTGTTTTAACTGAGACTCTGCCTGTTCTAAGCCAGCTCTTGCCTGGGCGACTCTAGCCTCTATGTCGCTGTTTTCAAGAACAGCAATTACCTGTCCACGATTTACTTTATCGCCTATGTTAACCAATATGTCTTGAATTTTTCCGGGTGTAGCTGCCATAACCTGAACAGTTTTCCCTGCTTTAACCGTACCAGTTACAGTGGCCGGTTGACTTATATCACCCAGCTTTACCTGGGCTAATTCCACTGGCACTTTAGGCACTTCAGCTTTTTTCTGCGGCTTTTGGCCGCAGCCACTCATGGTGCCAATAATAGTTAGAAAGATCAAAATTAAAACATAATAATGCCAACTACGCCTCACGGTTTCAACTCCCCCATAAATACTTCCGACCGAACGGTCAGTCAATCTCATTATACTTTTAAAGTGGTTTTAGATCAATTAAGACTTTATGTATTTTTATTGACAACAAAAAAGAGAGGTTTTTCCTAATCCCTCTCTTCCTTATATTATTTTTTTTTATAATTAGACCCTGAATCGTTTCCCTCCTACTGAATCACTTCGTTTTAAAATTGACATCATAGACAATGATTTCCCTGTCCCTAAGGCGACACATGATATGGGATCTTCTGCAATATGAACGGGTAAACCTGTTTCTTCAGCTAAGAGTGTGTCAAGACCGTGAAGCAGGGCCCCCCCACCAGTCATGACTATGCCTTTATTTACTAAATCGGCAGAAAGTTCGGGTGGAGTCTTTTCTAACACTTCTTTTACTGCCCCAACTATTTGCTGGACAGGTTCCTGTAAAGCTATATATATCTCTTTAGAAGTAATAGTAACATTCTTTGGTAATCCTGTTACAAGATCACGACCACGCACATCCATCTTTTCTTCAGTTCGGGCTGATAAATGGACGGTTCCGATATGAATTTTTAACTCTTCGGCACTTCGCTCCCCAATCATTAGATTATGCTCACGGCGTATATAGCGAACAATAGCCTCATCAAGCTTATCCCCTGCTACCCTCAGGGAATTACTGCATACAATTCCTCCCAGGGATAATATGGCTACATCCGTTGTACCTCCACCAATATCCAGTACCATTGACCCGTTTGGCTCAGAAATATCTAACCCTGCGCCTAATGCTGCTGCTAGTGGTTCCTCAATAACATAAGCCTGTCTTGCTCCAGCCTGTAATGCAGCCTGCCTTACTGCACGCTCCTCAACCCCGGTAACTCCCGAAGGTATGCAGACAACAATACGAGGCCGGATAAAACCTAAACGACCAATAGCTTTTTCAATAAAATAACGCAGCATCTTTTCCGTACTGTCATAGTCAGCTATAACACCGTCTTTTAATGGTCGTAATGCAATTATATTTCCCGGTGTCCTTCCTAACATCCGCCGCGCTTCTTCACCAACAGCAAATATTTGGCCAGTATTTCGGTCAATTGCTACTACTGAAGGTTCCCTTAAGACAATCCCTTTTCCGTGCACATATACTAAGACACTTGCAGTCCCTAAATCAATACCAATATCCTGACCCAGACCAAACATAAACTTTATCCCTTCCTCTACCTTTTACAATATTGTTAGATATTCTCCAGTAGAGGAAAAAATTCCTGTCATAATTTCAATTACTTTCTGCTTGTTTGTATTTTTTTCGAGTTGCTTCGCCACCACGCAGGTGACGCTCCGCTTTGTTAGCATTCAGAATTTTCCGAACTTCTTTGGCCAAAATAGAGTCAAGCCGCGGTAACCTTTCAGCTACGTCTTTATGAACTGTGCTTTTGCTCACATTAAACACAGAAGCCGCCTCGCGCACAGTACACCGGTACTCCACGATATAGGCGGCTATTTTAAACACCCGTTCTCGAATGTAGTCATGCATGGGGCAGCCTCCCGTTTTTAACTCCTATATAATTCTATTGGGAGACTGCTAAAAAAAGAACTTATCGAATAGTGTTAAGGGGGTTAATGGCTTTGCCGTTTTTTAGTAATTCTAAATGAAGATGAGGGGCTGTTCCAGGTTCAGCTTCACCTGGCTTACCTAACTTACCTATTATTTGCCCTTTTTCAACTTTATCCCCTTTGGCTACTTTTATCTCGTTTAGATTTGAATAGACTATTTCATACCCATTATCTATGTCTATAATTAAGCGATAATTCCAATCTTTACTGTGTTCTACTTGTTTAACTACTCCATTACATGCTGCCTTTACATCGCTATTGGTAGCAGCATCAATATCTATACCTGGATGAAATCGATAATCATCAAATACCGGTACATAGCTAAAGCCGTGTTTTGTTGTTACTCTACCATCTACCGGCATTTTTAATGAGGGTAAATCATCTGTATTATTATTTTCTTTATCTGCGGCAGCTTGATCCACCCCTTGATGGTCTTTTAACTCAGCAGGTACAGTTGCAGCCCCGGCAATGGGTTCTTTGGGTTCAGGTTTTATTTGGCGAACAGGATTGTTCGCTTTTTGATATGCTTCAATGGCATGCTTTTGAAATACTGCATCATTAGTAATTAAGTAATAATTGCCGCAAAAAATACCTGTAAGTAATATTAAGTAAAGACAACTTTTTTTTAAGAAGTGCCATCCTGCTCCTATTTTCTCTTTAAATTTAATTGGTATTGGTAATTTCTGCGTTTGTTGGAGCACTTTTTTCAATAAGGCAGAATTTTTAAGCATTGGTTTATCACCTCAGCTGGATTCTGCCCCATAATTTGCCATTTTATACATATTTCTAGTTCTTTAATTTTTAATAATTCTTAGTTTTACTCCCTGGTAATAATGTCCTAAGATTTCATTAAATTTTTTGCCTTCTTTAGCCATGCCGTTAGCACCATATTGACTCATGCCAACTCCATGGCCATAACCGACTGTATAAAAGGTTATTTTATTACCGCTAATCTGCCAGGTAAAATTCGTTGAAGAAAGGCCTAGAAGTTGCCGTAATTTTACAGTGTCAAAGATTTTGTCCCCAATTTGAACTTCTTTAAGCCGCCCTGTAGCAGTTTTTTTCTTAACTTTAATAAGTGAATTTTGGGCTGATGGTAAACTACTTACGGCTGTGTTTAGTTTAATTCCCAGTTTCTGTTCTAATTCATCTAAGCTAAATGAATGGTTTGTAAGATAGTGAGGTGCACTTTTATCCCAGGGAGAAGGTACGCTTTGAAGATAGGGAATATTTCCTCCCCAAACTGCAGCTGCACTTTCTGTACGCCCACCGCTATTAGAATGATATACGGGATCAATAAGTTCGCCTTTATATGTCAGAACCATGCCCCTTGTAGCTCTGACTGCTTCCCTAATTTTAAGCTTATATCGCCAAAAGTTCATAAGTCCCCAGCGCTTTCGTAACACGTCATCACTTGCCCAGGCCTGACAATGAGCAGGATCAGTACATATATCAGCACCAGGGTGGTCTTTATTGGGCTCTTTTTTAGCTTCTTCAATTCTTTTATAGGTATATGTTCTAGCCGCTATTGCCTGTGCCTTTAAAGCCTCCATCTCAAAACTGGCCGGCATCTCTCCGGCTACCACTCCAACAAGATATTCCTCCATGGGCATAATTTCTATAGTATCACTACGGTGTAAATAAACCCTAACTAAATTTTCTCCGCTTTTAACCTCAACTGGTGACTCTAAAAGGTGGGTACCCTCAATAATTACTGTTGGTATAATAATTACAAATATAAAGACTAGAATTATAAAAAGGCCCAAGAATCTCCGCATACTATTTCTCCCCTCCTCCAAAAATGGTAGTTTTCACCACCTACCAGTCATATATATGAATGCTTGGACAAAAAAAGACCGCCTTGCATGGCGGCTACTTTAAGTTATTAACAATTGTTGTATTATTCTACTTCTTGCCTTGTAATTTTAGCACCTAAATGACTTAATTTACCCACAATATCTTCATATCCCCGATCAATATGATGAATACAGGAGATAGTAGTTTTACCTTCAGCCATTAGACCTGCTATAACAAGAGCTGCACCGGCCCGTAAATCTGTAGCCTTAACCGGAGCTCCAGTAAGTTTCTTTTGTCCTTTTACTACCGCACAATGTCCTTCTATAACTATATTTGCACCCATCCTTTTTAATTCGTTGACATGCATAAATCGATTTTCAAATACAGTTTCAGTAACCATGCTGCTACCCTTAGCTGAGGTTAAAAGAGACATAAACTGAGCCTGCATATCTGTAGGGAAACCCGGATAAGGCAGTGTCTTAATATCTACAGCGTTAAGTGGTAAATCAGCCTTAACCCGGATACCACCATCTTCTTCTACCATTTGAACACCGGCTTCTGCTAACTTAGCCATTACTGCTTTTAAATGATGCGGTATAACATTTTCTATAAGTACATCTCCACCAGTAGCTGCTGCTGCAATCATAAATGTGCCGGCCTCTACCCTATCGGGAATTACGGAATGGCGATGACCATGAAGTTCTTCTACTCCCTCTATTTTCACAACCCTTGTACCGGCACCAGTAACTCTGCCACCCATGGCATTAATAAAGTTAGCAAGATCAACTATTTCAGGTTCACCTGCAGCATTTTCAATAACAGTTGTGCCTTCAGCTAAAGCAGCCGCCATCATAATGTTTTCTGTTGCACCTACACTAGGAAAATCCAAATATATAGAAGTACCTTTAAGACGCTTTTTAGCTACTGCTTCTACTTTACCATTATTAACACTAATTTCAGCACCCATGGCGGCCATTCCCTTTAAATGTAAATCTATTGGCCGCGCTCCTATGGCACAACCTCCTGGTAGATATACTTTAACTCGACCAAAACGAGCCAGAAGTGGTCCCATTACCAGAAAAGAGGCTCGCATGCGGCGAACATATTCATAAGAAGGTTCTATATTTTTCAAAGACCCGGATTTTATTCTTAATCCTTTAACACCGTGAGGCGATACAGAGGCTCCCAATTCACCAATAACATCACACATTGTATCGACATCGGTCAAACGAGGAATATCATCAAACAAACACTCTTCTTCAGTAAGAAGACATGCGGCTATAACAGGTAATACGGCATTTTTGGAACCGCTAATACTAACTCGCCCCTGTAAGCGCGATTGACCTTGTATAACTATTGCCTCCAATTTTCTAGCTCCTTTGGCAAATCGCCTTATAAATTTACAAATTTTATTATAGCATATGTTTTTTAATATTCGCCACCCAAAAGAGGTGACCCTAAATGCAAATATGTTTTGTCATCTGTAGAATGATAACGAAGGGCTACGTTGACGTTTACCTTTTTCTCCCCAACTTCCAGGTAATCTGGTATTTTTGATGAATAGGCACTGATTGATAGATAATCTCCTTCATCTACACCTTCAATTCTCTCGGCTTCCAGGGCTGCAAGAATTTTCGTTGCTTCCTCTCTCTTTTCAGTGGAAGATAATTTACCTTTAATGGTACCAATAAGACAATAGGATATACGAGGTTCAGCCTGCCAGGATTTAAATACACTTCTTATCTGTCTATGCCAATACATCATTTGCTTATAATTATGCTTTGCATTACCTTCCAAACCTATTAATAAATAAGTCTCATCACCATATACTGTTCCTGCCATACTTTGGACTGAAAAGTATAAGCATGTGTTGGGGTCAACCATCCCTTCCCAACTTACAGCGTGGAAATTCTTTTCTTCTATTACTGAAAAATCGAAAATTTCCTTCAGGCCAACTTCGTTAGCAGTTTTTTGGGCAATTTGCCTAACCGTTTGAACGTTACAAAATTTTTTATTTAGGCTGCTCCAGCCTTCAAGGTGTATAGTTTCTAATTGAGCACTGCTTTCATTAAAAGAAGTAAGCATGAGCTTCGGTACCAAGTCAGAATCTTTATCTGTACCCCCATAAACATTTATTACCTTTAAAATACCGGTTAGAGAATTATTAGGATAGTAATGTTGTACTAACATTAAAACACCAGTTACTAAGACAAAAAATAGTCCAATATAAATTACCCTGAATTTTCTGTTCTTAAAGTAATCTTTTAAGTATTGCAAAGCAAAAGGCCCCCTTAAAAATAGTGCATAACACTATTTTTACCAGGGGACCTAAAGAATAGACTTCATATTTTAGTGTTTTGCTCCAGCTGCCTTGAGTCGAGCCTCAGCTCTTTTAAGGGCGGCTTCAGCCCGCGCAACATCAAGGTCAGGAGCGCGTTCGCTGAGGCGATTTTCAGCACGCTCAAGTGCTTTACGGGCTCTCTCTACGTCAATCTCCTCAGCTTTTTCGGCTGTGTCAGCCAGGATTATAACGCGGGTAGCCCCAGCTTCCAAAAATCCTCCTGATACAGCCACCTTTTTTTCTGATCCACCATCTTTATAAGTTACAACACCTGCTTTAAGTGGCGTTATAAGCGGAGCATGTCCTGGTAAAACTCCAAGATAACCTATACTACCCGGAGCTTTAACACTGCTAACCTCCGCTTTTAGTAATAACCTCTCAGGAGTAATAATCTCCAAACTTAAGGACGCCATTTATACCAACTCCCGGCCTTTCTTAACAGCATCATCAATAGTAGCAACCATGTAGAAAGCCTGTTCAGGTAAATCATCATGACGACCTTCCAAAATTTCTTTGAATCCACGGACGGTCTCACTTAATGGTACATAAACACCGGGTTGACCGGTAAAAGCTTCAGCCACATGGAAAGGCTGGGATAGGAAGCGCTGAATTTTACGCGCACGAGCCACTGTCAATTTATCTTCTTCAGAAAGCTCATCCATACCCAAAATAGCAATAATATCCTGAAGTTCCTTGTATCTCTGTAGTACCTGCTGTACTCCGCGTGCCACGTTATAATGTTCTTCACCCAAAATACGTGGGTCAAGAATTCTTGAAGTAGAATCTAACGGGTCCACAGCAGGGTAAATACCCAATTCTGCAATCTGCCTTGACAGAACCGTTGTAGCATCCAAGTGAGCAAATGTAGTTGCTGGTGCAGGGTCAGTCAAGTCGTCAGCAGGCACGTAAATAGCCTGAACTGAGGTAATAGACCCTTTCTTGGTTGATGTAATACGTTCCTGTAAAGCACCCATTTCCGTAGCCAGGGTTGGTTGATATCCCACTGCTGAAGGCATACGACCTAACAGAGCCGACACCTCAGAACCGGCCTGAGTGAAACGGAAAATATTATCAACAAAGAGTAGAACGTCCTGACCTTCGGCATCACGGAAGTTTTCTGCAATTGTTAAACCAGTCAAAGCAACACGCAAACGTGCTCCAGGAGGCTCATTCATCTGGCCGAAAACCATGGCGGTTTTGTCAATAACGCCAGACTCACTCATTTCCAGGTAGAGGTCATTACCCTCACGAGTACGTTCCCCTACTCCAGCAAACACGGAAAAGCCACCATGCTCGTAAGCAATATTACGGATAAGCTCCATAATAAGAACTGTTTTTCCTACACCAGCACCACCGAAAAGTCCGACTTTACCACCTTTTGCATACGGAGCCAAAAGGTCAACAACTTTAATACCTGTTTCAAGGATTTCAGTGGAGGGTGACAGTTCTTCATAACTTGGTGCCGGTCGGTGAATAGGTAACCTTTCTTTTTCGCCAACCGGACCTTTATTATCGATTGGTTCACCAACAACATTAAAAATGCGTCCCAAGGTCTCCCGGCCTACCGGGACTGAAATAGGTGCTCCTGTATCAACGGCAGTCATACCACGCTGCAGGCCGTCAGTGGAAGACAGTGCAACACAACGCACAGTGTTGTTACCTAAGTGCTGCATTGCTTCCATAGTAATATCTATCTTATCTGTTTTAATAACTATGGCATTATACAAGTCTGGAAGTTGGTCGCTGGCAAACTCTACGTCGACAACAGGACCGACAACCTGTATTACCTGTCCTTCATTCAAATTATAGCCCCTCCTTTACTTTAAAGCGTCGGCTCCGGCCACAATCTCCGAGATTTCCCGGGTAATAGCAGCCTGACGAGCACGGTTGAAGGATAGGGTAAATTTATCTATCATTTCGGCAGCATTCTTTGTTGCGTTGTCCATGGCCGTCATCCGGGCACCATGCTCGCTAGCTTTGGCCTCTAGAAGAGCCTGGTACACCCTTATTTCGCAATACCGGGGTAATAGAGACTGTAAAACTTCTGCAGGTGATGGCTCGTAAATGTACTCACCACTCTCGTCAGATTCCCCACTAGATTTAATAGGTAGTAATTGATCAATTTGAGGTTCCTGACTAATTGCCGAACGAAAGCGTGTATAAGCCAGATTTACCTCATCAAAGGTCCCTTGAAGAAATAAGTCGATTAACTGGCGAGCAAGTTCACGTGCTTGCACATATTCAGGAATATCGCCAATATCGGAAAAAGTCTTAACCATTTCTACCTGCCGGCGTTTAAAATACTCACGCCCTTTACGTCCTACACAAACAAGCCCGGAAGGGCGGTCTTCTGAACGTAACTTTTCCTCTACTAACCTAATAATGTTAGCATTATAACCGCCAGCTAATCCCCTATCACCAGTAATAACCACATAACCGACTTTTTTAACTTCCCGGGACGCGGCCAAAGGCTGGCTTTCCGGATCAACAGCAACAATAAGACGTTGCATTACTTCTTGAAGCTTGGCGGCATAAGGACGTGCTGCCGTGACCTGGGACTGGGCCCTGCGCAGCTTGGCAGCAGCAACCATTTTCATGGCCCTGGTAATGTGCTGGGTATTCTGGACACTACGAATACGGCGCTTCAGGTCACGCATATTTGGCATGCCGTCTCACCACCTTACGATTTCCCAGCAGCACTAAAGCTGCGTTTAAAGTCCTCAATACTCTTCTTCAATTGTTCCTCAATGCTGTCATCCAATTTCTTTTTCTCACGAATGCCAGCTAATACTTCCGGACGTTCATTGCGCATGAAACGCAAGAAATCATCTTCAAAGGAACGCACTTTATCAACCGGCACATCATCTAAGTAACCGTTAATAGCTACATAGAGAACAACAACCTGTTCTTCAACAGCCATCGGCTGGTACTGATCCTGTTTTAAAATTTCCATCATCCGTTCGCCTCGGGCGAGACGGGCTTGTGTAGCTTTATCCAGATCAGAACCGAACTGAGCAAAGGCTGCTAATTCACGATACTGAGCTAAGTCCAAGCGTAAACGACCAGCTACCTGTTTCATTGCTTTAATCTGCGCAGCACCACCGACACGAGAAACAGAGATACCGACGTTAATAGCCGGACGCTGGCCTGCATAAAATAGGTCGGATTCTAAAAAGATCTGACCGTCAGTAATTGAAATAACGTTTGTTGGAATATAGGCAGAAACGTCGCCTGCCTGGGTTTCAATAATTGGTAATGCAGTTAAAGAGCCTCCACCAAGTTCCTCATTCAAGCGAGCAGCACGCTCTAATAAACGAGAGTGTAGATAGAAGACATCACCCGGATATGCTTCACGGCCAGGCGGACGTCTAAGCAACAATGAAAGTTCCCTGTAAGCAGCTGCCTGCTTAGATAAGTCGTCATAGATACAGAGAACATCCATATGCTTATCATACATAAAGTATTCACCTATTGCGCACCCGGCATATGGCGCAATATATAGCATAGGTGCAGGCTCACTGGCAGAAGCCGAAACAACAATAGTGTAGTCCATGGCCCCAGCTTCTTCAAGACGTTGAACAACGCTAGCTACGGTTGAAGCTTTCTGGCCAATTGCTACATATATACAGATAACATTTTGGCCTTTTTGGTTAATTATTGTATCAACAGCAATAGCTGTTTTTCCTGTCTGGCGGTCACCGATAATTAATTCGCGCTGTCCGCGACCAATCGGTACCATTGAATCAATAGCCTTTAAACCCGTCTGCATCGGGGTATCAACTGGCTTACGATGAATAACACCAGGTGCCGGTGATTCTACCGGTCTAAATTTATCTGTTTTAATTGGACCTTTACCATCGATAGGCTGACCCATGGCGTTAACAACACGCCCGATCATGGCTTCTCCAACAGGCACTTCAACAATGCGCCCTGTACGTTTTACCTGATCCCCTTCCTTAATATGAGTATAGGGACCAAGAATAACGGCACCAACATTGTCTTCTTCCAGGTTTAATACCATCCCATAGACGTCGCCGGGAAACTCTAAGAGCTCTCCAGCCATTGCCTGATTAAGACCATAGATACGGGCAATACCGTCACCAACTTGGGTAATAGACCCTACTTCGGCCACTTCGACGTCCAGGTCATATTGCTCAATTTGATTTTTTAAAATACTGGTTATCTCGTCTGGTCGAATGCTCAAGGCTATTATTTCACCCCTTTTCCCTAACCTTTATGCCTTCTTCAGGCGCAAGGCTAGTAGTTCCAGTTTCTTCTTTAAGCTGGCATCGAGCACACGATCTCCTAAACGAATAATTATTCCGCCAAGAATTTCAGGATTTACCAGGTTATTCAGACGGATATTTTGTTTTGTAACAGCTTGTAATCTTTCCTTTAAAGCTGCTTTAACCTCATCCGTTAAAGGAACCGCAGAAAAAACATCTACCGGTAAAATATTATTTTCTTTGTCAACTAACTGACGAAACTCAGTAACTATTTCTGGTATTGCCTTTTCCCTGCCTTTAGCTATTGTCATATTTAAGAAGTTCTTTAACAGATCATTAAAGTCAGGGAAAATAGCTTCAACAATTTTTTGCTTCTCCCGAATAGGAATTAGTTGATGATACAAAACTCTACGAAGCTCGTCCTCTTCTGCTATTGCTTTGCCAATTTGTTCCAAGTTGGCAACAAACTCATCCAACAATTTCTTTTCCCTGGCAATTTCAAAAAGGGCTCGAGCATAACGCCTTGCTATTGCTTGATTGCTCATTGCAGTCGTTCCACCTCAGATACTGCTTCCCGGGCTAACCGTTCTTGAACTTCGGGAGTTAGTGAGCGTTCCAACACCTTAGTGGCAGCCAATAATGCTATATTTGCAGCTTCACTCCGGATAGCAGCAAGAGCCTTACTCTTTTCACCTTCAATTTCGCCTCGTGCCTGTTCTAAAATCCGGTTGGCTTCATTTTGGGCTTTTGTAACAATTTCATTTCTTGTTTCTTCACCCATTTTATTGGCCCGTTCCAGGATAGCTTGGGCTTCTTGACGTGCGTTTTGTAACTGTTGTTGGTACTCCTTTAACATGCTTTCTGCCTTTACTTTAGCAGTTTCAGCATCTTTTAAATTCCCTTCAATTTTGGCTTCACGCTCGGCCAAGACTTTACCCAAGGGTTTAAATAATATGAAATAAAGTAATCCCATAACAACCAAAAGATTAATAACCTGGAATACAAACGTCGTAATATCAAAATTAAGGGCATGGAATATAGCTTCCACTTACCATCCCTCCTTTCGCTATTCCCAATAGGACAGAGGCGAATAGGATTGGTAGAAACCCTTCCTATTCGCCCAACCTCAGTTTTTTAGAGCTTGGTCCACATGAGGATAGCAATAACAAATGAAAAGAGCGTCAATGCTTCCATAAAGGCCAGAGCCAGAAGCAGGGTCGTCCTAATATCACCGCTTACCTCCGGCTGGCGAGCAATACCTTCCATTGCCGCCTTAGCTGCATTACCCTGAGCAAGGGCTGAACCCAGTCCAACCAAACCTATGGCCAGACTCACACCGATAAATGCTAGTGCTGTCATATGTCTCCTCCTCTACATTAATTAAAAAATTTATTTTGGTATAATTAATGCCCATGGATAAAATTTGTAATATAGGTAATTGTAAGTAAGGTAAAAACAAATGCCTGTATAAACCCCATTAAAACACCCAACAACATAATAGGTGTTGGTAATAAGAATGGCAACATAATAAACAAAATCGCTATTACCATCTCTTCCCCAAACATATTACCAAATAGACGTAGTGAAAGGGATACCGGTTTAACTAATTCTTCTATTACATTCAAGGGAAAAAGGAATGGAGCCGGTTGGAAAAAGTGTTTGATATACCCTATAAGGCCTCGCTTTTTTATACCTATAAACTGGACAAGAATAATCGTTGTTACCCCAAAAGCTAGTGTAGTGGAAATATCCATTGTTGGTGGCTTCATTCCTGGAATTATCCAAGAAAGATTTAAAAATAAAATAAAGATAAACAGTGTAGCTACCAACGGAAGATAACGACGACCCTCCTTGCCCATGGCTTCTTCCAGTAGGCCATATAAAAACTCCATAACCATCTCCAATATATGCTGGACGCCTCTTGGAAGAAAGCTAATTGTCCTCGTGGTCACAAATAGCCCCGCAATAAGTATAACCATCATGATCCATGTGTTAACAACTGTTGAAGTAATGGAGAACGGTCCTAAGGTAAATACCTCATGAGGGCGGACGTGTTCCATTATCGAGCTAATGGCCTCAAAGCCCATTTTTATCCCCCCTTTCTTAGATTAATTAGAATAGCCTCCCCCATATAGGTCAGGACCCGGAGAATAAGTCCTACCATAATACCTATAAGAAACTCTATTCCCACAAACAAAGCCGAGACCAATAGGGTTAGTGATATCCCCCATTTTATGAGAGTACGCCCATACAGCCTGTTAAAGGCTTTTTGGGGTGATATGTTTTCATTATTGACATTGTTTATAGCTGCCATTTGCCAACGGTGTAACAAACTCGAAATGAAAAAAGCTATCCAAAGGCCTGCTATGAAGAAATAATAACCCAGGCCTATACTAACTACAGTTCCTAATAAAGCTAGAATTAGTGTCCATTTTTCAGTCCTGGTTGTTTCCATCTTTATCCCTAGGTTTAGTTTTCATAGTTATCCCTAAAGCACTAAGCTCATTCCAAATGCTATAAAAGCCCACAGCTATCCCAAATAAAACCCCAGCAAGCATCAACCACGGCGAAGTCCCAAAGTGGCGGTCTAGCCAACTACCACCATAGAAGCCGAGGAAAATCCCTGCTGTCATTGTTACACCGATTGATGTGGCCATATTGGCATATTTTGCGTAGTTCCAGTAATTCCTCTTTTTGGCTACCATTTACATCTAGTTTGCTTCTTTGACATTTTTTTATCCCTCTATGATTGAGGTTTAGTATTTTTCGACATAATTCTTAATCCCTGTACCATAGAGAATAGATATTCTATTTAAATAGCTTTTTTCCTGCTTAGATGATGCATATTTTATGGTTTTTTATCCGTACATACTTTAGCCATTAAACTATTTAGCCGCAAAATCTTCTGGTCTGGCTATTGTTAGACCAAAATAGTGGCTTATGGCTTCCCGGATGCGACGTGAAGCATTTCCATCGCCATATGGATTAACAGCATGAGCCATACTGTCATAAATGGGCTTGTCTTCTAAAAGCTCCTTAACTGACTTCTGAATATTTTTATAGTTGGTACCAACCAATCGAACAGTACCAGCTCGAACCGCCTCTGGTCGCTCGGTAACCTCCCGCAAAACAAGCACAGGTTTCCCTAAAGAAGGGGCTTCCTCCTGAAGACCACCTGAGTCGGTCATCACAATATATGAACGGGCCATTAAATTAACAAAGGGCTGATAATCAAGCGGATCAATTAGGAAAACCCTATCCATTTTACCTAAAATATCTGCTGCCAGCTGTCGTATTTTAGGATTGTAATGGACAGGAAAAACCACTGATACATCAGGATAGATTTCTACCAAATCACGTAAGGCCGTAAAAATTTCCTCTAATGGCTCGCCCCAATTCTCCCTGCGGTGAGCTGTAACTAGGATTATCCTCTGTTTAGCAAAATCAACACCTTTAAGTTCAGGTATCTTAAAATTATAATCATCTTTGACAGTAGCTTTTAAGGCATCAATCACGGTATTACCGGTAACGTAGATATTTTTTTCAGGTATAGCCTCTTTAAGAAGGTTAGAACGAGCTGTATTTGTTGGTGCAAAATGCAAATCAGCCAGTACCCCGGCAAGACGACGATTTATTTCCTCGGGGAAAGGAGCATATCGATCCCCTGTCCTTAGTCCTGCCTCAACATGACCAATGGGAATTTGCTGATAAAAGGCCGCCAAAGCCGCTACAAAGGTAGTAGTTGTATCTCCATGAACCAAAACCATATCAGGTTTTGATAGACGGAAAACTTCTGAAAGGCCATTTAATGCTCTAGTTGTAATGTCTTCCAACTTTTGGCCAGGTTGCATTATATTAAGGTCATAATCAGGCTCTATCTTAAAAAGCTTAAGAACCTGATCAAGCATTTCACGATGCTGAGCTGTCACAGCTACTTGGCAGTTAAATTCTTCAGGGTAACGCCTTAATTCTTTTACTACCGGGGCCATCTTAATTGCCTCAGGTCTTGTGCCAAATACTGTAAGTATTTTAAGTGTTGGCATTAAAAAATTCCTCCGAACAACTATTTCAAATAGCCTTTACGTTTAAGCTTAGCAATGTGCTCGTCCAAGGTTTGTTGTATATCAACCCCATACTGTTCTTCAAGAACAAACATCATGGAAACAGCTGTCTGGGCTACATCTAAGAGTTCCTTTGTTATAGTTGATAAAACCGTCTCTTTGTCCATTTTAACCCGCTCGCCACTTAATCCCCTTAGCTTGCCAATAGCCTGGGCTAATTCACCGGCTTCTTCCATAAGCTTTAAGGCTGTAGACTCCATAGTAGGGGTCAAATTATCCAACCTGGGTAAGACAATAGTTTTTTGTTCCAAAACTTTTTCCCCTCCGGTTCTTAATCCCTGCTTAATTTTAAGCTTCATAATATTCATCTTACCTATTTTAACCAGGATAGACATTAGGAGCTAAGCTTTTCTTTCCTTGGTAAATGAATAACCTCTACCCATGGAGCTTCGGCCAGCCAATCATATTCTAAGGGATAATCCCGAGCAAATACCACTCTTTTTACCTTGGACGAAATAATTAATTTGGAACATTCAGGACAAGGCCGGTCTGTAACATAAATTGTTGCTTCTTTTCGCTCTTCAGGAGAACATTCCAACAGGGCATTGACCTCCGCATGGATAGTTCTTACACAATGGCCATTTACCATTATACAGCCCTCATCAATACAATGAGGCATACCTGCCGGACTCCCATTGTAGCCGGTTCCTTTAATCCTCCGGTCCTTGACAACGACAGCCCCAACCTTGCGTCTTGGACAAGTACTTCGCTCTGCTACTTCAAATGCAATATCAATAAAATAAGTGTCCCAATCTTTAATAGTAAGCCCCCTCCCTTAATCTAAAAAGGTAGCCTAAAGTAAGGCCCCCTCTTTAAAAGGGAGCCCGGTTTTTAAGGCAATTCAGGATAAAGAGGAAATTGTTCACAAAGTTCAGCTACAATACCCCTGGCCTCTTCCAGTTTCTTCTCATCAGGACCGTAGGATAAGGCCAGGTCAATAGCTTTAGCTACCTGCTTCATAGCCTCGGCATCCATTCCTCTACTGGTAAGGGCTGCTGTACCTAAACGAACACCACTGGTTACATTAGGCTTTTGAGGATCAAAAGGTACTGCGTTCTTATTTGTAGTAATCTGGACAGATGCAAGTATATCTTCGGCATCACGTCCAGTAATTCCTTTATTTCGTAAATCAATAAGCATCAAGTGGTTATCAGTACCTCCAGATACTAAATCAAAGCCATATTTCATAAGCTCTTCCGCCATAATGCGGGCATTAAGTACGACTTGTTCTTGATAAGTCTTGTATTCAGGCTGCATAGCTTCTTTTAAAGCCACTGCCTTAGCAGCAATAACATGCATCAAAGGTCCACCCTGAAGCCCAGGGAAAACAGCCTTATCTATGGCTTTAGCATATTCGTTGGTAGTAAAAATCAAACCACCACGAGGTCCTCTTAAGGTCTTATGAGTAGTAGTAGTAACAAAATGAGCATAAGGAATAGGACTTGGATGAAGCCCTGCAGCCACAAGGCCAGCAATATGAGCCATATCTACCATCAATAGGGCTCCAACTTCATCTGCAATCTCACGGAAACGAGCGAAATCTATGACCCTTGGATACGCACTTGCTCCGGCAACGATAATCTTTGGTTTGACTTCACGAGCAATCTTTGCTACTTCATCATAGTCAATTCGACCGGTTTCTTTATCAACCCCATAGAAAGCAAAATCGTATAAAATCCCGGAAGAGCTTACTTTCGCACCATGAGTCAGGTGGCCACCATGGGCTAGACTCATCCCCAAAGCCTTATCCCCGGGTTTGAGCATGGCCAAATAAATAGCAGCATTGGCCTGGCTACCGGAATGTGGCTGGACATTGACATGTTCAGCCCCAAAAACAGCTTTAGCCCGTTCTATTGCCAGGTTTTCAACAACATCGACCCATTCGCAGCCGCCATAATACCTTTTGCCCGGATACCCTTCTGCATATTTGTTGGTTAAAACAGAACTGTATGCTTCCATTACAGCCGGACTTACAAAGTTTTCGGAGGCAATTAACTCTAAGTGAGTCCTTTGACGTTTTAACTCTCCTTTTACCGCTTCTGCTACTTCGGGATCAACTTTGGCTACTGTGGTAAAATCCATAAGAATCTCCCCCCACAAGATTAATTTAAGATTATTATTTTATTAAATCAGCTTCTTGCGGTATAGACTGCCCGCTCCCCACCAATTAAAGGTGATCTTGTTCGAGCAGCTGTTATATTTGCAAGGCCAATTTTTCTGAATTTTAAACGCACCGGTACGGCCACTTTTCGTAGATGCATACCAATTAAGGTATCACCTATATCCAACCCTGCATGGGCTTCGATACTTGATACAAGTAGTGGACGGTGCAATGCATTATAGGCGGCCGTTGCCAGGGAACCTCCTGCCTTATATGTAGGAACAACTTGTACTACGGGTAGGTTATAAAGCCTTACAGCCCCGGCCTCAATTACTAAAGATCTGTTTAAATGTTCACAACATTGCGCCGCTAAATACACCTGTGCCCTATTCGTAGCTGTTAATAACCCGGTAACTACGGCCTTCCCTAGTTCTAATGAAGAAGCAGTACCAATCTTTTCCCCTACTATCTCGCTGGTACTGCAACCTACCACCAAAATTTGGCCGGGCTCTAAACGAGCAATATGTAAAAGTTCTGTCGTGGCTTGCTCAACCTTCTCTGTTAGTTCTTCATGACTGAGCATTTAATCCACCTTCTCTTGGTTAACCTCTCTCTGCCTTTTAGAACATTTTATTTATTTAACTGCCTTTTTTCAATAGCAGTAATTTTCTCAACCCGACGGGCATGGCGCCCACCACTAAATTCAGCTTTTAACCAGGTTGATACAATATCAATTGCCAAACCTGGCCCAATAACACGCTCTCCTAAAGTTAAGATATTAGCATCATTGTGTTCACGAGCAGCCCTGGCTGAAAAGGTATCATTGCAAAGAGCCGCCCTTATCCCAGGTATTTTGTTAGCAACAATACTTACGCCAATACCAGTACCACAACATAGAATTCCTTTATCGTATTCTCCCGAAGCAACCGCAATCGCTACTTTTTCTGCATAATCGGGGTAATCCACCGACTCAGAATTATAAGTTCCAAAATCCTCATAGACAATATTTTCTTTGTCTAAATACTCTTTAATAGCTTTTTTTAGGTGAAATCCCCCGTGGTCACTGCCAATTGCAATACGCAATCCTCTTTCCACCTCTATAAACTTTATATATTTATAATCTAAACTCATATATTTATAATCTAAAGTCAATTCGCCATATTCAAAGTTTAATCCTTCAAGAACTTTAATTTTTGGTTTCCAAATATTTATCAAAGACCTGATTAATTAAACCAGTTAATTCCTCAGCAATATTCTGGTAAAGCTCCAAAGGCTGTCCAAAAGGATCAGGTATATCTAATTGAGCTTTTTCGGGTTGTTGCCCATCATGAGGTTCTGCTTCTTTAACATATTCTTTAAGGGTAAACGTTTTATCTTTAGAAGAAGGATATTTATTAAGTATACTATCTCTATGACCAACCGTCATAGTTAAAATTAAGTCTGCCTCATTTATCATATTTTCTGTTAAACTTCGGGATTGGTGTCCACTTAAATCTATATTCATTTTATCCAAAGCCTTTATAGCTTGTGGTGTTGCCGGGAGACCATCAATAGCCGCTAAACCGGCCGAAGCAATTTCTATATTTAAACCTCGCTTAGAGGCTATATCTGAAGCGATAGCCGCAGCCATACTACTACGGCATGTATTACCGGTGCAAACAAACAATAACTTAGACATCCAATTAACCCCCCACTAACATTTTAACGCCAACAGCCACCAGAACTAGTCCCCCAACAATTTCCGCACGATTACCTAAGTAACCACCTAAATGACGCCCAATAAAAAACCCTAAAAACGTCATTGAACCTGCGATAACGCCCAAGGTAACAACCGTTAGAGGCACATTAACACTAAGAGCTCCTAAGCTAAAACCAACACTTAAAGCATCAAGACTAACACTGCCAGCCATAAGTATAATAGCGGTCATTCCACTTATAACACCACTACCGCCAGGCATAATTCGAACTATTTGCCCGACCAAGCCACCTTTTTCATCTTCATCTGATGATTTAAAAGCCTCCCAAACCATCATAATCCCCATGACAGCTAAAACTATAGCCCCAATAATGCCAGCCACTCTTCCAAGAAGCAACCCCAGGAGCATACCAAGATATAAACCTATTAAAGGCATAATGATATGTAAAAGCGCAACTGTACCTATAAAAAGCCATACCCTTCGGCCTCTAAATCCTCCCAATGCCAGACCGGTAGCTAAAGAAAAAGCGTCAGTTCCTAAAGCCAATGCTACTAAGATAAGCCCCAATGGTTTCATAAAAACACCTCGTTAGGCCTTAATAATCCGGTTAGCTGCAGATTTTCGCAAACGATTCATAACAGCTAACCCTATACCTTCTTCTGGAATAGTTTCTGCTAGAATAGCATCAATATGTTTACGATCGCAATTCCGTAATGCTGCAAAAAGATTACTTGCTATTGTAGCCGGAGAACGACGGCTGCCGATAACTTCTAAATAATCAGGACGGGGTTCGGAGTTATAGAAATTTGCTGTCTCTTCTGTGGCAAGGACAGCCACACGCAACCCCTTTTCTTGTAAATTCTTTACTAAAGAACGTATTTTTACTACTACCTTGCTTAATTCTCCAGCAATAAGAAAAACTTCTCCCTTTGGAGCATAATGTTTATATTTCATACCTGGTGCCTTAGGTCGAAGATTTTCCTGTCCTAAAATAGCAGGGTCAATAGCAACATCACCCAATATTTTCTTTAACTCTTCATAGGTTATACCTCCTGGCCTTAAAATAGTGGGCACAGGACTTGTTAAATCCAACACCGTAGACTCCACTCCTACAACTGAAGGACCTCCATCAACAACAGCATCCACTTTTCCTCGTAAATCTTTTAAGACATGATGGCCGGTAGTAGGACTGGGACGACCGGAGATATTGGCACTAGGTGCAGCTATTGGCAAATGTGATACACGGATTAATGCCCGGGCTATTGGATGTGAAGGCATCCTGATTCCTACTGTATCCAGCCCGGCAGTTACAATATCCGGTACTATATCACTCCGAGGTAAAATTAATGTCAGCGGGCCGGGCCAAAAATACCTCATAAGCAAATTAGCTTTGGGAGGTAAATAGGCTACTAATTCCTTGACATCTCTAAAGCTAGCGACATGAACAATGAGTGGGTTATCAGCTGGTCGCCCCTTAGCTCGAAAAATTCGACTGACAGCCCTCCTATCAAGGGCATTAGCTCCTAGACCATAAACTGTTTCTGTCGGAAAAGCAACTACCCCACCACGGGTTAAAATTTTAGCTGCCATGCGAATTTTATTAATTTCTGGTACCCGAGGATTTATCTTTAAGTATTTAGTCCGCTTGCCTAAAGACACCCATTTCACCTCTATGTATTAACCTTTGACTTTATTCTTACTATGCCTATAGGCTAAAAAACAACGATCACGACCAGCATAATCAGGTAAAATCCTAATATCCCGAAAAGCACCGATAGCTTTGGCTAGATTTAAAACATCTGCGCCTTGATTATAACCTATTTCCATTGCCAAAAGTCCTCCCTCTACCAGGGCTTCAGCCGCCTGAGGCAAAATTTCCCGGTAAGCCGCTAAGCCATCAGGTCCTCCATCTAAAGCTATTAAGGGTTCAGCCTGAACTTCTTTCGGTAGATTTCCCAATTCACCTGTAGGTATATAAGGAGGATTGGAAACTATAACATCAAACTTTAAACTCTTAAAAGGAGATAAAAAATTACCCCGGCCAAAAGTAACCCGATCGGCAAGCCCTAGGTTCCGGGCATTTTGTTGGGCCACCGCCAAGGCAGAGGGATTAATGTCAGTAGCATAAAAGTTAGAATTTGGTAGAAAGTAAGCTAAACTTAAAGCAATGGCACCGCTTCCGGTGCCACAATCGGCTATACAATAATTGCCTTCCGATTTCAGACACTTTAAAACGTTCTCAACTACAACTTCGGTATCCTGTCGGGGAATTAAAACATCCGAAGTAACTCTAAAATCCAAAGACATAAATTGCTGTCTGCCAATAATATATTGCAAAGGGTATCTGTTTCCCCTTTGTTCTACTGCCTGCCAAAGCTTATGAGATACCGATACTGGTAATTCTTCGTCTAATCTAGCTAAAAGTTGGGGACGGCTTAAGTTAGAAGCCCATGCTAAAAGTATTTCCGCTTCTAACCGCGGTTGGTCTATGGCTGCTTCCTTTAATTTATAGGTTACTTTACGTAAAGCTTCTTCCAGAGTCACCTTAAGCCTCCATATTCTTTAAACGCTCAGCTTGGTCAGTAGTGATTAATTCATCAATTATCTCATCAAGGTCTCCCATAAGGACCCGGTCTAGATGATGTAGAGTAAGACCAATCCGATGATCAGTAACCCTGTTTTGAGGAACGTTATATGTCCTAATACGTTCACTCCGATCTCCACTTCCAACTTGGGCACGACGCTTCTCAGCCATCTCACCCTCCTGCTGAGCCTGGGCAATATCAAGAAGTCGGGCCCTTAATACTTTTAAGGCCTTTTCTTTATTTTTTAACTGGGACTTTTCATCTTGACAGCTAACAACTAACCCTGTTGGCAAATGAGTAATTCGTACTGCTGAATAGGTAGTATTTACAGACTGACCACCAGGACCACTGGAACAAAAGATATCTATCCGTAAATCATCGGGTTTAATATCAATGTCAACTTCCTCAGCCTCAGGCAAAACAGCAACTGTAGCTGTCGAAGTGTGAATTCTTCCCCCGGACTCAGTGGTAGGAATACGCTGCACCCGATGGACCCCGCTTTCAAATTTAAGTTGACTGTAAACTCCCTGCCCTTCAATTAGGAAAATTATTTCTTTGAATCCCCCTAATTCTGTAGGGTGAGAGCTAATAATTTCCGTCTTCCAGCGTTTTTTCTCAGCATAACGCTGGTACATACGAAAAAGATCCCCGGCAAAAAGTGCTGCTTCGTCCCCTCCAGCTCCTGCTCTAATCTCCATGATGATATTTTTTTCATCATTTGGATCCTTAGGTAAAAGCAAAACCTTTAAGCGCTTTTCTAGTTGTTCCTTTTCTTCCGTCAGGCGTTTTATTTCCGTCTGTAAGAGCTCACTAAATTCAGGATCTTTTTCTTCCTCAAGCATTTTTTTATCCTCAGATAACTCATTAAGGACTTCACGATAGTGGTCATAGGTACTAACTATTTCTTCTAGAGCCGCGTGAGCTCTAGCGTGTTTCTGTAACTGGGCTGGATTGGAAATTACATCCGGATCGCTCATTAAACGACCCAGCTCTTCATATTTAGCTTTGACCTGTTCCAGTTTTTCTAACAACTAACCTTACCTCTCTTCGCAAATAAGCTCTTTGGGGCTATATATGCGTTACAATATTAATTTATCAATTAGAATATTTTCCCTATACTGATGGTGGAGTATTTTCTCCCCGAGCAGCTGCCAAAGACAACAAAGCCACTTCCAACATACTATCATCAGGTTCACGTGTGGTAATTTTTTGTAACCAAAGCCCAGGAGTTGCTATAAATTTAACGAAAGGTAATGTCAGATACTTATCAGTAAATTTAAGAAGTTCATAGGCTATACCAGCAACTACTGGAAGCAATATTAATCTCGAGGAAAGCCTCCAAATAATCCCACCTTCACCTACTAAAGAAAAGATTATTATAGTAAGAATCATAACTAATAATAGAAAGCTGGTTCCACAGCGAGGATGTAATGTAGAATAAGGGCGTACATTCTCTACCGTTAAATCTTCCCCCGCTTCAACTGCATTAATAACTTTATGCTCAGCACCATGGTATTGGAAAACTCGCTGAATGTCCTTTAATCTACCAATAATCAGGACATATCCTAAAAAGAGGAGCATACGTAGTAACCCCTCAATTATGTTTTGCCATAGTATTGATAAATGATTACGGGTTAGAATGGCTGCTCCAGCAGGAAGTAGAACAAAAAAACCTATAGATAAAGCCAACGCCAATACCACAGTAAGAATAATATCTCTAAGGCTTAAATCTTCCTCTTCTTCTTCCATAGCTATATTTGCTGAAAATGTTAGATATCGTATACCTAAAATCAGCGATTCAAATAATGCCACTACCCCTCGAAGTAACGGCAATTTTAAAACAGGAAAACGATTTGTTATACTGCAATTTACTTGACTTTCAATAAAAATCTCACCATTGGGCCGACGTATGGCTACTGCAGTCCTATGAGGCCCCCTCATCATAACACCCTCAATAACTGCCTGCCCACCATACACGGCTTCCTTAGACTTCCCCCATAGGAAAAAGCAGAGCCCTCGGCTCCGCCTCTTAACTTTAGCGCCCATACTTTTTCCTGAACCGTTCAATGCGGCCACCACGCTCTACCACCCTGCTTCGGTTACCAGTGTAAAATGGATGACACTGGGAGCATATTTCCACTCGAATTTCTTTTTTGGTTGAGCGAGTTTCAATAACATTACCACAAGCACAAATAATTTTGGATTTATCGTACTTAGGATGAATATCGGGTTTCATGAATCTTTCACCTCCGCAAGAATCTCATTTCAGTATAACACGAAAAACACATTATGTGCAAAGTTTATTTATGTTGAGCTATTTGCGTTGTAAGCATTTTACCCTCTGGGAGGCTAACGCCCATACCAGACATGGACGTTTTCCAGGCCACAGGACAGGAAGAATAACTAAT
>JASKKH010000051.1 GCA_030154265.1 Clostridia bacterium | reverse complement strand
CGTCTGCAAACACTCTTTCCCTACACGACGCTCTTCCGATCTTGCATAAGACCATTACCAGAGACCAAAACAAATTTACACAAAATATAGGACTTGACCTGATGGGAAATATGTATTTCTTTGGGATAATAATGACTTTAAAACCGTTTTGTGGAATAAGTGTAGTGAAGTTTATGTAAGTGTTTTGCCTGGAGCGTAAAATGTTTAACTGCGGACGTATTTGCTATGTATTATCTAGAGATTCTTTTGTCCGTGACAGACTTGACGATGTGTGTGCAGTTTAATAATTGAAAGAAAGACACTTGCTTCTGGAAACATGCCTGCTTAAAAACGGGAAATAGACAGACTAAATTCACTGTTCAAAGCTTCTGGAATATACACGCTGACTTTCAATAATAAATGCCGGAATAGCGTTTTTTGCTGTTACCTATTCTGACTCGCTATCTATCCCCAGAGGATTACGGTATAGTTTCAATGTTTGGTGTGTTTGTATCGATTGTACGTGTCTTTGCTGGATTGAGTACTAATGGAGCAGTTAGTAGGAGCTATTTCGAAAAGATTTTCCAGATAATGTGATGGTTCTATATTCAGAGGAACTCGACATTTATAATATAATTTTGAATTGCGATTACCATAGCACGGTGAGTTCGACAACAGCCCTTGAAGCACCATTTCTGGGGAAGCCTAACATTTTTATCAATATTGATGGTATGTCTCAGAAATATTATGCAGATATCTTGAAGGATCCGGCTACAGTTAGGTATGTAAATACTCCAGAAGAAATGGTGACGACAATTATGTCGTGGAATAAGATAGATCAAGCAAAATTGCTAGAGTATGGCTCATTGTTTTTTACCTCTGGATATTCTGAAAACATAAAGAACGCCTTAAGAAAAATAGGATTCACGTTGTAAATTAGGTGAGCTAAATGTTTGGTAAATGTTTCGAAGCATTGTCCATGTAGTGACTAGTTGCCACTCAGTTAAACAATATTGCGTTCCTCATAATAGCAACGGGGTAGGATAGAAGATAAAGGGTATGTGTTCTTTTGATATGCTAAACTAGCAAGCCTAACACCATGGGAGTGATGTTTATAAAGGAATGTTGTCTGGGACAGAGTATGCTTGACTTCGTGGCTATTTGATATGAATTGTCTCATCAAGATTCATCGTGGTTGTGATAGGAGGAATGGGTAATATGTATGGCTCAATTGAAGTTAGAGATATTTTAGGAAGGCAAACAGTCTTATTTGAAAATGACGTAAATAGATATTACGATGAAATCGATGATGTAATAGAAAACTCTTCTTTCTTGATCGTTGGTGGCGCCGGAACAATAGGGAGTGCAACTGTTAAAGAAATTTTCAAGCGAAATCCTAAGAAATTGCATATTGTAGATATTTCCGAGAATAATTTAGCGGAGCTTGTGAGGGACTTGCGAAGTAGCTATGGATACATAGATGGAGAGTTTAAGACGTTTGCTGTGGATATAAGTTCAACTATATACGATAAATTCTTTGAAGATTGTGGCGAATACGACTATGTGTTCAATTTTTCAGCGTTGAAGCATGTCAGAAGTGAAAAGGATCCATATACCTTAATGAGAATGATAGAGGTCAATATTATAAACACTGTAAAGACTATTCGGCAGTCTGTGGGTAAGGGGGTTAGGAAATATTTCGCTGTATCAACAGATAAAGCCACGAATCCTGTTAATATGATGGGTGCTTCGAAAAGGATAATGGAATTATTCCTTATGAGATATTCTGAGGAAATAAAAGTTTCCACTGCGAGGTTTGCTAATGTAGCTTTCAGCGATGGAAGCTTATTGCAAAGTTTTATATACAGGATTCAGAAGAAACAACCGATAGTAGCTCCCAATGACGTGAAAAGATACTTTATTACGCCATCGGAGTCTGGGATATTATGCCTTCTAAGTGGGTTGTTGGGACAAAATCTAGAGGTATTCTTCCCAAAGTTGGACCCAAATAAAAATATGATTACTTTTTGGGAGATAGCCCAGCGATTTTTGAGGAGTATAGGGTATGAGCCATACATTTGTGAAAGCGAGGAGGAGGCAAGAGCACTTGCCCCTGTACTTCCTGAAAAAAAACAATGGGCATGCTTTATTTCGACGACTGATACGACAGGAGAGAAAGAGTACGAAGAGTTTTACACAGAAGACGACATTGTTGATTGGAATAGGTTTAATGATATAGGTGTAATGAAGATGAGATATGATTACGAGGATGAGAGACTTGATACTTTCTTAAACAGAATGAGTGAGCTAAGAAACTGTGGATGGAGCAAAAAGGACTTGGTGGAATTGTTTGAGTTCGTTCTTCCGGACTTCAAACATAGGGAAACCGGGAAATATTTGGATGATAAAATGTAATTGAAGGAGGAGAAGTATGGAAACATACGAGAAAATTACTAATTTCATAAAGAAGATTTGTAATAGAGACGATGTGCCACTTCATGAACCCGTCTTTTGGGGCAACGAGAAGAAATATCTGTTGGAATGCATAGATACTGGATATGTTTCCTACTTAGGTGAGTTTGTAAAAAGATTTGAGAAGATGATTGTAGAATTTACGGGATCTTCACATGCCATAGCTGTTGTGAACGGAACAGCCGGACTTCAAGTATCGTTAAGAGTTGCGGGAGTAAACCCAGGAGATGAAGTTATAACTCAACCTTTAACATTCGTAGCTACTGCCAATGCGATCTGCCATTGCGGAGCTAATCCTGTTTTTATTGATGTAGACATGGATACTTTGGGAATGAGCCCAGAAAGTCTAAGAAGGTTTCTGAATGAATGTACAGAAGTCAGGAATGGTAAGCTTTGCAATAAATATACAGGTAAAAAGATCTCGGCTGTCGTTCCAGTGCATGTATTTGGTCATCCGTGCAGAATAGAAGAAATTATTGATGTGTGCAGTGAGTATGGCCTTCCTGTTATTGAAGATGCTGCAGAAGCTTTAGGGAGTTGGTATAAAAATAGACACTGCGGAACATTTGGGGAAATTGGGATTTTAAGCTTTAATGGCAATAAGACTGTAACTACTGGTGGGGGCGGCATGATTCTTACAAATGATTCAGAGCTTGCTCATAAAATCTATCACCTTACAACTACTGCAAAGGTTCCACACCCATACGCGTATATACATGATGAAATAGCATATAATTACAGACTTCCTAACGTGAACGCGGCAATAGGTGTAGCGCAGATGGAAAAAATCAATGAGATACTGAAAAATAAACGGCAGACAGCAATGCTGTATAAACAATTTTGTGAGGAAGAGAAGGTAAAGTTCATAACAGAACCAAATCACTCGAAGTCAAATTACTGGTTAAACGGAATAATCCTTGAAAACAGGGAAGAAAGAGATAAGTTCTTAGAATATACGAACTCAAACGGGGTTCACACAAGACCAATTTGGAGACTTATGCATAAACTTGAGATGTATAAGAACTGTTTTAAAATAGACACCCCAAATTCAGAGTGGTTAGAGGATAGGGTGGTTAATATCCCAAGTGGGGTAAGATAATGAGAGAGAAGATCATACTTATTGGTGGTGGAGGGTACTGTAAGTCTGTGATAGATGTGATTGAGTGCCTCGGCACATATGACATAGTCTGGATCGTTGATAAGAAGGAAAAATAGGCTACGAAGTTATAGGAACAGATGAAGATCTGCCAAGGATCTTTGGCGAAGTCGAAAAAGCAGTAATTACCGTTGGGTTCATCAAAGACAATTCTACAAGAATAAAGCTTTATAGACTTTGTAAGGAGATAGGTTTCGAATTGCCCAACATAATTTCACCATATGCGTATGTTTCTAAGCATGTAACCATGGGTGAAAGTAATGTTGTGTTGCATTATGCTGTTATAAATGCGGGGGCAAAGATAGGCAATAACTGTATTATAAATACCAAAGCGCTAATTGAGCACGATGCGGTTGTTGAAGACCATTGCCATATAAGTACAGCAGCTGTGGTCAATGGTGGTGTAATAGTAAAGAAAGGAACATTTTTCGGAAGCAACACTGTTTCAAAGGAATACAATGAAGCGACAATCCCTTGTGCCTTATTTGAGAAAAAGACAAAGATATGTGCAAGTATTTTGATAGTTTGGTCTTTTTAGTTTCGAGCAAGACTTTAAAAACAAACATAAGGTATTCGAAATGTTTAAAACTGTTTCTGTCTAGGGGGCGAGGAAATGAAGGCGTTTATCATTGCGGAGGCAGGAGTTAATCATAATAGAAGCGTTGAACTTGCGAAGAGACTTATAGATGAGGCCGTGAAGTGCCGTGTTGATGCTGTGAAATTTCAAACATTTAGGGCGGAAAATGTAATAAGTCAGTTTGCACCGATGGCGGAGTACCAGAAAAGAAACATCGGAATGGAGAAATCTCAGCTTGAGATGGTGAAAGAACTTGAACTATCATTTCACGACTTTGAGGAACTCAAAAGGTATTGTGACGAAAAGGGTATTATTTTTTTATCCTCACCATTTGATATAGAGAGCGCAAGGTTTTTAAAAGACCTGGGGGTTGAGATTTTTAAAGTACCTTCCGGAGAAATAGTGAACTACCCATTGCTAAAGGAAATAGGGAGTTACCGCAAGAAAGTTATATTGTCGACAGGGATGGCGGATCTTGGGGAAATAGAAGATGCATTGGACGTACTAACCTATTATGGAACAAAAAGAGAGGAGATTGCGGTATTGCAGTGTAATACTGAGTATCCAACCCCTTTTGAAGATGTAAATCTTAGAGCGATGCTTACAATAAAAGAGGCGTTCAAAGTAGACGTTGGGTATTCAGATCACACTCCAGGCATAGAAATGCCGATTGCCGCTGTAGCTTTGGGAGCTTCCGTTATAGAGAAACATTTCACATTAAATAAAAACCTTCCAGGGCCGGACCATAAGGCAAGCCTCGAGCCTGATGAACTGGGAGCTATGGTAAGAGCTATAAGGAACGTAGAAAAAGCGTTGGGGGATGGTATAAAAAAGCCGTCTAAATCTGAAATTAAGAATATAGTTATTGCTAGGAAGAGTATAGTAGCGAAAAGAGACATAAGGGCAGGCGAAGTATTCTCTGAAGAAAATATAACTACAAAAAGGCCTGGTACAGGTGTAAGTCCCATGACGTGGAACCAAGTTCTAGGAAAAACAGCAAAACGAGATTTTAGAAAAGATGAGGAGATAGAAATATGAGTGAAAAATTTATGTTTCCATTCATACTCATGCCAAATACGTACTTTTAAAACCTTTATAAAACATTTGTTCTTGTTAAAACATAAGTGGCTACATGCTTGTTTTGAACATAACCGCGACAATAGGAGCGGCACTGTATGAAGACTCTAAACCCGGAATGGGTTAGGTGAGATAAGATGGACATACCAAGGGGGTAGGATAAATGCTTAGAAATATTAATATTTTAGTTGTGCCTGGCGATACTGAAATTGCTTATGAAATTATAGATTCATTGAAATTTCACAAGTATTTCCAGGTTATTCCTGCTGTTCATGAAAAGGGGAAAAAATATCTATTTAAAGATCTTATATTTTTGCCCTATGAAAACGATCCCAGTTTTTTGAATAGCTTAAATGAAATCATATGTAACCATAAGATAGATTTTATCATTCCCGCGAACGATAATATTGCATTGGAATTATCTAGAAAAAGTGAGGAAATTAAAGCGAAAATTATAACCCAATCATATGAGGTTCACAAGGTTGTAAGATTCAAAAATAAAACATACAGGGCATTAGAGGGAATTATTCCTGTTCCAAAAACTTATGAGGCTTCTGAACTCGAAGAAGTTGAATATCCTATTTTTATAAAACCCAAAGCTGGTCAAGGTTCAATTCATACTTTCAAAGTAAATAACAAAAAAGAATTAAATATGTTTCTGCTTCGTTATAATCCCGAAGATTTTGTATTCATGGAATATTTACCTTATGATGAATTTACGATTGATTGCTTTGCGCATAATGGTAAACTTAAATACTTTTTAGCAAGAAGAAGGGAAAAAACTTTTCGAGGCATTTCTATCACTACCTCCTCTGTAGATAACGAAAATTTAAATAAAACTTTTAGAAATTATGCCGAAGTAATCTCTGAAAAATTTAAAATGCATGGAATATTCTTTTTTCAAATGAAATACGATTTAGAGTGGAAATTAAAGCTTTTAGAAATAGGAGCAAGGGTTCCTGGCTCATTATCGATAAATAGAGGATTGGGGGTAAATTTAATAGAGGTAAGCATATATCAAAGTCTAGGTTTATTTAAGGACGATGACGAATTTTTCCCAAATAAATTAAGTGATAATTCTTTAACCCTTTTTAGGCCATTAGCAAGGGTGTTGAAGTCCGATATAAAATTTGAAAACTTGTATGTTGATTTTGACGATACGCTAATAACCCCATCAAATGAGATTAATTTGGATGTCATAAATCTTATCTTTCGGTGTAAGAGTTTTAATAAAAGGGTCTGTATTATATCAAAGAATAGAAATGGTGGCCTGCGTGATGTATTAAGAAGATACGGGATAGAAGGTTTATTCGATCAAATAATAATTCTTTCAGACAACGATAGAAAGGTGGATTATATGAGACCGGGATCTCTTCTTATAGATGATTCCTTTGTTGAAAGAAGAGAAGCAATAAAAAGTGGGATGCTTGCTTACGGACCAGAAAATATCAAAATAATTATAGACAGCGTAAGATGATAGCACTGCTTAAAGTCCTTTTGATATAGAGAACAAAAGATTCTTAAAAGGCCTGATGGAAAGAGCGAATTCCATGAGATGGAATGAAGTTATTGGAAAAGTGGCCAAAAGAGATTTCAGCAAGGACGAGGAGATTGAAATATGAGTAAAAAAATTTGTGTTTTCACTGGTACACGTGCCGAATACGGGCTTTTGAAGCCTTTAATGGATGAGATAAAAAGCGACCCTGAGCTTGAACTTCAAATTATAGCTTCGGGGATGCATCTTTCCCCGGAGTTTGGCTTAACATACAAGGAAATAGAGAAAGACGGATTTATGATAAATGAGAAAATAGAAATGCTCTTATCATCTGACACATCTGTCGGTGTTGCGAAATCTATAGGACTGGGGATAATAGGTTTTTCGGATGCTCTTGAGCGGTTAAAACCGGATATCGTTGTAGTGCTCGGAGACAGATTTGAGGCATTAGCTTTTGGAGTCGCATCCTATGTTTTAAAAATCCCCATCGCCCACCTTTATGGCGGAGAAACAACGTTTGGTGCAGTTGATGAAGGCTTTCGACATTCTCTAACTAAGCTTTCTTATTTGCACTTCGTCTCTACTGAAGAATACAGAAGAAGAGTAATTCAACTTGGAGAAAATCCTAAAAGAGTGTTTAATGTTGGTGCATTGGGGATAGACAATATCAAGAAAATGAAACTCTTTGAGAAAGAAGAGATTGAAGCGAGACTTGGGGTGAAATTCAAAAAGAAGAATTTCTTAATAACGTTTCATCCAGTAACGCTCGTTAACAATCCATCGGAGAAACAATTCATAGAGCTTCTCAAAGCCTTAGATGAATTCGAAGACGTACTATTAATATTCACAAAAGCAAATGCTGACGCGGAAGGCCGAACAATCAATAAGTTAATAGATGATTATGTTGAAAAAAATAGCCACAAAGCCGTAACTTTTACAAGCCTTGGTCAGCTTTTATATCTGTCTACGATGCGGTATGTGGATGCAGTGGTGGGGAACTCCTCAAGCGGAATAATAGAAGCTCCATCATTTAAGGTGGGTACCATCAATATAGGAGATAGGCAAGAGGGAAGGATTATGGCGTCAAGTGTTATCAACTGCAAACCCAGTTATGAGAGTATAAAACATGCTTTTAATTTGTTGTTTTCAAATGAATTTCAAAATACATTATGTCGCGTTGTGAATCCATATGGAGATGGAAATAGTGCAAAAAAGATAGTTGATATACTAAAACAGATAGATATTGAAAGTGTGAAAAAAGAATTTTATGACCTGTAAAATCCTCCACTGGAAGGGATTGTCATGATTGTACAAAAGAATTTTGATAAACTAATGATTGGAAAGAATGGCACTGTTGTTGAAGCCCTTAAAAAGCTGAATGAAGAAGGGAAAAAAATTCTGTTTGTTGCTGAAAAAGGCAAGCTCTTAGGTGTGCTTACTGATGGAGATATAAGGCGACACATTCTTAAGACGGGAAAGATAAAAGGTAGAATTGAAGATTTTTATAATTCAAACCCAATTTTTGTTTACGAAGACCAATTGGGCAAAGAAGCGATAAAAAGGTTATTTGTGTCGAAAAAAATTGAGATTATCCCAGTGGTTAAAAAAGATTTAGTTATTGTTGGATATATAGAGTGGGCTGATGTGCTCTCTGAGGATTGTCAGAGTCAGATAAGTCATGAAAGAATTACTGAAAAAATCCCAGTAGTTATTATGGCGGGTGGAAAAGGGACAAGACTAAAGCCCTTTACAGATGTGCTTCCCAAACCACTCATTCCTATAGGAGACAAGACGATTATAGAGCACGTAATAGATAGTTTTAGAGCGTTTGGATTAGCTAGATTTATCTTAATCCTCAATTACAAAGGCCGAGTGGTAGAGGCTTATCTAAATTCTGTAGAGAAAGACTATAATATAGATTTTATATATGAACAGGAATTCTTGGGAACGGCCGGGGGGCTAAAACTTCTTGAAGACATAATAGAAGAGGATAACTTCATAGTTTCCAACTGCGATGTAGTGTTGAAATGTGATTATAAGGATGCCCTGGACTTCCATTTAAGAAACGGTTCTGTATTTACATCTATAACATCAATTCAGCATTTCAAAATACCTTATGGCGTGGTTAATACAAAACCAGGGGGGGTAATCGAAACAATAGAAGAAAAACCTGAATACACATTTCAGGTAAACACCGGCATTTATATAGTGAAGAAAGATGTCCTTAACTACATTCCAAAGAATGTGCACTTTGATATGCCATCTTTAATAAGTAGACTTTTAGAGGATAAACAGATGGTTCTGAGCTATCCTGTAAAGGGAAATGACTACATGGACATAGGGCAGTGGAGCGAATACAACAAATGGATGAGGAGATTGGATACATGGTAAGAAATGGGAAAGTCCTAGCAATAATTCCGGCAAGAGGGGGTAGCAAAAGACTTCCGGAGAAAAACTTGTTGAACCTTGCTGGGAAACCACTTATATCGTGGACCATAGAAGCGGCGAAAGAAAGCAAGTATATAGATAAGATAGTTGTAAGTAGTGATGATGAGAAAATCTTGGATGTGGCAGAAAGGTACAATGTATATGTGATAAAGCGACCGGAAGAGCTAGCAACGGATTCAGCTAAGACTATTGACGTCGTCAAACATGCGATATCAATTCTGGAAAAAAATTTTCAATATGTATTATTGCTCCAGCCGACTTCGCCGTTGAGAAAATCAAGACAGATAGACGAAGCATTTGAACTTCTGATAAAAAAGGACGCCGATGCTGTAATCTCCGTATCTCCAGTTGATCATCCTGTCCAATGGTGCAATGCTTTGCCTGAGGATCTTAGCATGAAGAATTTTTTAAACTCAGAAGTTATGGACAAAAGAAGCCAAGATTTACCAGTGTATTACAGATTAAATGGAGCCATCTATATAGCTAAAACAGAGAAACTGATTCAACAGAACTCATTTTTCCTCAAAGACAACGTATTTGCGTATATAATGGACAGGGAAAGCTCAATCGATATAGACGATTGGATTGATTTCAGGCTTGCAGAGGTCCTAATTGAAAGAGGAAGAGTGAATGAAAGATAAAGCAAAGTTCGCCTTCTAATTCATTGGTAAAGACCTCGGATACATACGATATGCCAAACTGGACGCATGGCAGATATTTTTGCGCAATTTAGGAGGTTTAATTATTTCCTCTTGGTAGTTTTTATGATTGTCTTTATTTCTTCGATTTACATGAAAAAATATGACTGCCAGACAGAAAATTACTCTAATAGCCAAAGACACTGATAATGCTAAATTTTTATAAACCAGATTTTTAGTGAAGTCTATTAAGGTTTGCCATCTTTTTATTCAAATATTCCTGGGTGAACTTCTTCTATGCTCTTTCTGCTAGTATATAAAACAGTAGGTGCGGGTTGTTTTTTATCTGTCTTGAATCTGGTCCTTTGTTAAGTGCACCTAAAGTGCAGGTCTGTTCTTTATAGAGATCCCCTCCATCCTAAAAAACAGTATATCCCAATTTATAAATAGATAACACGTAGCTACAGTATGAGGTCTTGCTTTTTGATGTTTCCCATCTTCATTTATCACTTGCTGTCAATGACAGTGAAAATATTACCCTGAAAGGTTTTTAACGGAATTTAGATAGTTACCTTTTTAGTATAGATATTGCTCTGCCCAACGTGTGTTTTGTGCCTTTTGCAAATATATTGACGGGGTTGGTTTTTGTGTTTGATGCAGCTATTAACCTTAAGAGCCATTGATGTGCTTTGTATGCAGGCAGAGTCCTTTTGTTTTAGAGGAAACACGCGTTATCTACAATCTAATAACTATTGCTGATAGTTAGTATACTCATAAAATACGGCGGAGCCATTGGAGTTTCTTTATGAATTTTCCTTTCACGCTGTTCATGTGTAACACTTTCTTTTCGTTGACCCGTCGCTATTAACTCCTTAGAATTAGAGCGCATGTATTACAAAAATCAGGAGAAAGAAGATCGTAATAAGAATATCATCATGAAAAAATTTATTATATGGCTGGCAGTGTTGAGCACAATATCCAAGTTTTTGGGGTT
>JASKKH010000016.1 GCA_030154265.1 Clostridia bacterium | reverse complement strand
GGGCTGTACTAGTAACTTTTTTGACTCTCTTAAAAGCTAAAGCTGAAGCAAGTAAGACTATAGCATTGAGATATATATGAGTTGTAACCTTTTCAATGCCTCTAACATGAAGGTCATTAGCAGTTAGATGCTCTTTTAAGCGAGAGTTGCATCGTTCGACACCAGATCGCTTTTTGTAAAGTTCCTCCCATTTCTTTGATCCTTGGTGAGGAATAGAGAAACGACGCAAATTATCTTTAGTATTAATTTTTACTACCATTCCGTAATTAGAAGAAGAACACCATGCTGTACCATAAGGGCAATTTACTTTCCCCACAGCATGGGGACAACGGAATTTTAAGTAGTTTCTATCAGTTCCCCAGTAAACCATGTCATAACTCATGGAACAGCGAGGTGTTCCCTTAGAAGAAAAACCTGCTGGAGGTTCTTTTTCATTGCGTAAGTTAAGGGGAATAATTGCTTGAGCACCGTGGTTTTGGGCTATTTCATAGTTTTTTAATTGGTCATAACCCCAACTTCAACGATAAAATTTACTTTATCCATAAATCCTTGAAAAGCAATATTTTCAACCAAAGACGGACCCATATCCCCGTCATTAACATGGGCTAGTATTACTTCTAAAGCAACAGGTAGTTCGCTATAAGCATCAACTGCTAAATGAATTTTGTAGCCAAACCAGGTTAGTTTATTGCCGAAACTATCAAATTTAGCTCCCCAGGTGGCGTTTTCATTATTTTGCCGGGACTTAGGCTTCTTTCTTTCGTAGGCATCAATGGCTGTGCTATCAATTGCTACTATTTCTCCGACAACAATTCCTTCATCGTAGCATTGCTTAACCAAGTCATAAAAAGTTGTTGTGCAAGTCTTTTCCGGGTGATTAAATTGAACACACGACTTAAAGTAGAAAAAGAAGGAACACCGCTTCGACTTATATCAAAACCGCATTGCCAACGAAATCTTAAATCTGTTTTTAATCTTTCGTAAAGAGCTGTAAATGTTCTAATACCTACAAGTGGGCTACTAAAAGCGCTCTTAAAATAGTTTCTTTGCTATAACCTTTGGCACCCCGGGGTGTTGAAGAACTTAGTTTTTTGGTATACGGTCTTAAATCTAAAACACTAAAAAATATAGGTAATCGATTTTTGTACTCAATTTTTTGTATTTCTTCAAGGGAAAATAGGGTTTCTTGGAGAATATACAAGTGACTTCACTCCTTGGGGATTTTTGGGTTTGATCACTTGAAAGATTCTCCAATTTGGGGTGAAGTCCTTTCTTTTGCACTCAAAAGCCCTGTCATACAAGGGCTTTTAATTTTGCAAAAGCCTCATAAAAGTTAAAATTATAAACAATACCTGAACTAGCTAAATACCCTGCATGAACTAATCCAATAAATACTTTTGCGAGATGTAATTGTAACATATTTTCTCCCCCCTTTATAATCTGTTTTTAGGCAATTTCTTCATAAACCTAGACCCCGAAGGACAAGAACTTTTAAATTACGTTTTTAGAAATAGGAGTTTCAGTTTTGATATATATGTTTATCAGAATAGATCGCAATTATAAGGTTAAACTAAGGTTAATATATTTATGAAAATTTTGCGTGGTGAAACGGTTAGATGGAATTTCAACCTGCTTATAGAAAAATGCCTCTATCTAAACTAAAGCAACGTACCAACCTAGCACTCAAAAAATTAGAAGACTGTACTGTTTGTGCCCAGTACTGTCATGTTAACAGGTTAGAAGGTGAATTGGGTTTTTGCCGAGCTGGGCGTTACTCGGTAGTAGCCAGTTACAACAGACATATAGGAGAAGAAGATGTTCTAGTAGGTCAGAACGGCTCAGGTACGATATTCTTTTCTTATTGTAACCTATCATGCCAGTTTTGCCAGAATTGTGATATCAGCCATGATGGTGAAGGGCGGGAAGTAAGTGCCAATGAATTAAGTGACATCATGCTGGATTTACAAGATATAGGGTGCCATAACATTAATTTTGTGTCACCCAGTCATTTTGTACCACAAATATTAGAGGGACTAGTGTTGGCTGTTGATAAGGGTTTAAATATACCTTTGGTTTATAATACTGGCGGATACGATGACTTAGAAACTATAAAACTTCTTGATGGTATAATTGATATATACATGCCTGACATCAAGTTTTCTGATGATAAGAATGGGAAGAAGTACGCTGCTGCACCTAGATATTTCACCGTGGTGCAGGAAGTTATTAAAGAAATGCACCGCCAAGTGGGAGATTTAAAGACAAACAAATTAAATATAGCTACAAGAGGTTTATTAGTACGTCACCTAGTAATGCCAAATGATTTGGCCGGCACTGATAAGGTAGTACAATTTTTAGCCAACGAGATTTCACCTGCAACATGTATAAATATCATGGCTCAATACTATCCTGCCCATAAAGCTCATAAATACCCTGAATTAAACCGGTCGATATATCCCCGTGAATACAGGTGGGCAATTCAAAAAGCAAAAGAAGCAGGATTATATAGGATAATAAGTTAAATTTAATAGAAAGGTCTCAGGTTAAGTTCCTTCCTGAGACTTTTCTTGTTAAGGTTACTAATGTTGTATAAGTACTTTTGAATCTTTCACTATCCGAAAATTGTTGGAAGGATAATTACTATTCCCAACAACTTAAAATGTTTTGTCTCTATTGCTTAAGTGTTTTTTATTAGGTGATAACCTTAAAAGCTCTTTTACATTTTTATCTTATCTAATAGTTTAAGTTTAATGATAAGAGAAACTTCATTTCAAGTTTCTCGAAATTTCGGGAGATTGTCTAAATTATTTTCCTCAGTTCCGTCTGGTTCGCTTCTTAAAATATCCCGACCGTATTTATGAAACACATCAACATGCTCTAATTCACCATTTTTAGCCATATTTAATGCTTGGTCATAATCAAGTATAGTTCCATCTTCAAGTTTAAATGCAGTTAAATCTCCATCTTCATTTTTTCTTACAGCTACTATTCTTTTAGCCATAAAGCCCTCCCTAACCTTATTACTTAGAGATAGTATATTGTAACCTTATTATCTATCTTCTTCCCTATTTCAATTCATATTGGAAAAATCATAAACTTTTTAACTTTAGTATGGATAGCTTTAGCTTATTTTGCGTTCTTAGAATGACACAAGCTATTGCAACCCATCCTATCATCTTCTCACGACATTTCATATATATATTACAAGGAGGGAAGTTGATTTGGCTATACCAAAATTAATGCCAGGTATGTCGGGAACTGTTCAGAAAACAATAACGAATAAGGATACTGCTTTGCATTATGGTAGTAGTGCTTTAAAAAACCTTCTCGCCACTCCTACTTTGGTGGCTTTGATGATTGAAGCTGCTGTTAAGGCAGTTGACCCGACCTTACCTGAAGGTATTATAACTATTGGTAAGACATTAAAAGTAACCCACCAAGAACCTACTTGTCAGGGAATGAGAGTTACAGTTAAAGCCGATTTAGTAGAAGTGGACAAAAATCGTTTGGTTTTCGAAATTACTGCATATGATGAAGTTGGGCAAATTAGCAAGGGATATCATGAACGCTATATTGTAGACCATAAAAAAATTATCCAAAGTGCAGAAAAAAGAAGAGAACCTCTTGTAAACAAAAACTTTTAAATTGAAGGGGGGAGAAATCCCCATTCTGTTATTAAAAAAGCCGCCTTTCCGGCGGCTCTACCATTCGTTATCATAAAATCTCACCCTTCCTATTCTTATTTACAAGAATAAAGGAATAGGGATAAAAAATTTATATCCTCCTGTTTTAATAACACAAAATGTCTAAAAGTTAACATATTGAAAAGAACTAAATAAAATCAGATGTCATTAGCATATCCTACCAACTCCATAAATTCTTTTCCCGATATTAGTTTCTTCTGACCATCTAGTGTCTTCTCTATCCCTAATATTAAACATGCACCTTCCCAAATAGCTTGCAAAGGACCTATTATAGGCATCTCTTGCATGTAAAAATTAGGGCTTACATTCATTTGCATTCCAAAGGCAGGGATCACAATTTTCCACTCTAAAGGGTAAACAGCCTTAGAAAAGGGGCTTTTCCAGTATTTAAGAGGATAATATTGAACGTTTCTGGTAAATTTTACTTTACCATTTGGCTCTATTAGATTAGCCATAGGATTAAATGTTTGTTTTCTTTTTATGGAGTTGAACTGGTTTAATAATAGTTCACGGCCGTCGTCTAATTGAATTCCAAACCAGTCCCAGTCTTTTTTGAAAGTTATGTTATAATCTCTTCCCCATTGGTGGTCAAACCAACCTTCCCCAGTAACATTTTCAATAATATTTCCCTTTTTTATGCGCCCTTCTATATGATTACGGGTAAAAGAATAGTAGTATAGTTTGTTGGGTTTGCAACTGTTTCCAATTAATGCAATAGGCTTCTGAGGGCAGAATTGAAGAAAATCAATTATAATGTCGTCTCCAACTAAGTGAACAATAAATTCATGACCTGACTGGTTGTTAAAGAACAAAAAACTATCGCCATAAATAAGTTGGACGGGACTTCTTTTTACATGTACAGGCCCCATATGTTAATGTGGATAATGTAGTTTGCATCTAAGGAGATCAAAATACAGTTTCCATATTCTTTTATCGGAAGGATCTATAAGGAAATCAAATGGAAGGTAAAAAAGCATGTAAATAATTGCTTTCCCGTCAATAAAAGAAAATAAGTGGTGGATATTTCTTTCAAGGTCAATAAGTGAAAAAATTAAATAATGTCTCTTAAAAAATGCAACATCTCCGACATGAAAAAATGAAGCCATAGTGACATACCTGTTACCCTTATCTCCATTTAAAAACCCCAAAAAATAAATAGATTTAGATAAATATTTAAAATTAAGAAATGCTTTAGAAGATGAAATAGACAACACGATTGCTGAATTAGATAATATTAATGAGCATGATTTGGAAATTATAATGGACAATTTTTTTGACAAAGAATTAAAGCTAATTGAAAATGCTATAAATAACAATGTAAACAATCCTTCTTTTATTAGAAGTAATTTATATTATAAATATTTTTGGAATAAACAAAATAAAAAAATGCAGTATCATTAAAAAAGGGTTTCAGGCAATATCTCCTGAAACCCTTGGTATTCCTTGTTTGGTGCGGCAGAAGGGACTTGAACCCCCACGGTCGCAATGACCACTAGAACCTGAATCTAGCGCGTCTGCCGATTCCGCCACTGCCGCACATTGACGCATGACGTAATATTTATTATAACAACCCACTATAATACTGTCAAGGATCCCATCTCAAAGTTATATCATCATTATTTTTTAAAGGAGTAATAAATTGTGCAGGCTGGCCGTTCACTTCCATAACTAACTTCTTACATCCTGTTGGTGGGATTTTAGGGAAATCTAAATAATTAAATAAATCAGCAAATACTATATTTGAACCTTTTACGTTAAGGTTTGTCTTTTCACCATTTATTGTAATTGTTACTCTCTCTTCAATCTCTGTTGAAAGATTATCTCCATTTTTTATAACAGTATCTTTACGAACCTTTTTACCATTTAAAAAAACAGGCTTATCTGTGCTCTCACCTATTTTAACTAAAACTTTAGCAACTGTATCAAATTTTTCAACAGTTATACAAGCTTGGTCTTCTAAAGGAGTATTAAGAACAACCTGCTTTCCATTCATATAAATTACCGGTTCCAAACTAAATTGACGTCCATTAAAAGTAAAGGATAAAGGTTCTATTTTGGGTAGTATATCACCTATAGTTCCTTTTGCATCAGTGCCATTCTTCCCTGGAATAACTTCTATTTTATCACCGTTTTGAATAACTGTATCAAGATCGGCCTTAGAACCATTAACCAAAACTGTTCCTAACTTACCTGGTTGACCACGTAAAAAATGAAGCTTTCCATTTATCTCTACTCCTAAACCTTTACCAGGTTGTCCATATAACTGACGTGCCAGTATTCTGGCTGCCAACAGAGCTTCAGTAACTGTCATTTCTTGGCCAGTTAAAAAGTGAATTGGGCGACCATTAACTCTTACCCAAGCAATTCCCAACCCTTCTTTACGTAAAGCAGTAACAGCTATCCCTATAGGTGTTATAGCTTGGGGACCTTTTAAACTTCTAGCACCACTTATATCAGTTAAAACTTCTCGGCCCCTTACTGCCACCCTTTCTGGTGATATTTCCAAATGATTTGCCAGTTCTTCAGATAAACCCGGAGTTAAACTTCCTCCCCCAACTGCTAAAACAGCTTGAGGAGCCTTATTATTTAAAGTAGTAGCAATCTGTTTAGCCAACTCAGTTACTGCAGGTTTTATTATTTCTTTTACCTCATTTGCCGAAATAGTTCTTTTCTGTCCAACGATATCAGTGAATTTTATTTCTTTTTTAGTTAGTAATTGCCTCTTAACTTTTTCTGATGTATTAAAATCTAAAAGTAACTCGTTTGCCAAAGCTTCAGTAATTTCATCTCCGGCTGAGGGAACCATGGCATACCCCGTAATAGTACCTTTAGCGGTAATAGCTATATCGGAAGTCCCTGCACCTATATCCACCATAGCTAAATTTAACCCACGCATGGCTTCTGGTACAGCAACTGTACTAGCAGCGATCGGTTCTAAAGTCAAAGAACCTATCATAAGTCCAGCTCGATCCAAAGCGGCTACTAAAGAATCCACAACAACCTGAGGTAGAAAAGTAGCAATAACTTCAGTAGTCACCCGGCTACCCCTCTGCCCAATTAGGTTAACAATGGTTTGACCATCAAGAGTATAGTTAACTACACTATAGCCTACACAATGATAATTCTGCTTAGATTTATCTTCATCTAAAAGAATCTTTTCTGCTTTTTGAATAGCCGCTGCTTCTATAGCTAAAATGACTTGATTATTTATTTCTTTAGCTGGTGAAACTAATTCTTCAGCAATAGCCCGTTTGGTTTTTAGAGCCCGACCAGCAGCAGCTACTGCAACCTCTTTTAAAGGTTTTTTTATTTTTTTCTAGTTTTTCCTTTACTTCAATAATTGCCTCTGCTACTTGAGGAATATCATGAATTTGACCATCCAGCATGGTACGCTGTTCATGTTCAACCACTTCTGCTGCTTGTATGTAATAACCTTTATCTCGGGGTGATAACACAAGGCCAGCAATTTTACGGGTACCAACATCCAGAGCAAAAAGCGGGCCTTCTTTCTCCATAATTATCCACCTTCCCTATTAAAAACTTTCGCCTTTGTCTTACAATATCCTTCTAAAAACAACAAAACCCGAGTAACTTTGAATCGAGTTCATAGATTTTATTTATTTTTTCTTTTCTTCCTCTTTTGTTGCATAACCCCCATAGGGTTCATCATAATAGGAGTCTTTACCATACATATAAAGAAGTTGTCTTAATTCCTCTAACCCCTTTTTTTCTTGCTCAATTCGACAGTTAATCATCCTTTTAACCCCTGAAGGTACTATAGAAGCAATTTCTTGATAAAGTGGTATCTCTTTCTCTTCAAGACAAATAACCTGTTTTACTTTATCTTGCCAATGCACAATTATTTCCCCTTTCTATTTTTTTATCCTCTTTTTTTTTTCACTATAGTTGTAGCACGGGGTATATGGTAGAGAATAAGGTTGTTCGTATGGGGGTTGAAATGGTGGAGAAGGTTGCATTGCTTCATGATAACTTAAGAAAAAGTTCCAAAACATGGCTTCTCCCAACTCTTCATTCATAATTTTTAGGAGTTTATCCCTGAGGCAAAAATTTGATGCCATAGCAACTGCATCTGCAAGAAGTTTAATCTGTTCTAGCTCGATTTCAAGGATTTTTCTAATCTTACTATGTCTATCCATATTAATACTTCTTTGCAATAAAATGTATTTTCGCTAATATTCTATGGTAATAGTTGCTAATTGGTTCTTTTTTTAAACTTAACTTATACTTATTTGTTGCACCCTAAATATAACTGGTATAAAATCATTTAAGGGAGATAGATATTATGATTAATCTAGATCAACAATTAACTAAAAACAAACCTATATCGAACATGTCACAATTTTTTTATGGAGTAAAGTCGGCACTACCTATTACACTCGGTTACCTACCCCTAGGTTTTGCATATGGGGTCTTAGCTAGAAATGCAGGGTTAAATCTACTAGAAACAGTTATGATGTCAATTCTTTGTTTTGCAGGTTCTGGTCAGTTTATTGCCATTAGCCTATTTAGTAACAATGTAGCAGCGGGAGCTATTATTTCGACTGTCTTTCTGGTAAATTTGCGCCATCTACTCTTTAGTGCTTCTTTTGTTCCCCACTTACGTTGTTTTAAGCCTGGTATTTTAGCTCTTATTACAGCCGAAATGACAGATGAGACATTTGCTGTTGCAATCAATCATTATAATAATCACGAAGCTAATCTTTATTACCATTTTGGTCTTAACATAACTGCTCACCTATCATGGATTTTAGCTTCATTGTTAGGTGGTTTAGCCGGAAATTTAATCGGAAACCCCGAAGATTTAGGTTTTAATTTTGCTTTACCAGCAATGTTCATTACTTTACTGGTTTTACAATTAAATAGTAAAAAAACTGTTCTGGTAGCAGGACTTGCAGCCTTGCTTTCGGTTTCTATAGCTATTCTCTGGCCTGGTAACTGGAACGTCATTTTGGCAACTGTTATTGCAGCTACTTTAGGAGTGTTATTAGAACCATGGACAAGCAAATTTTAATTATTATATTGGGTTCAGCCATAGTTACTTACTTACCACGTATGCTTCCGTTAGTAGCGTTGAGCCGTACTGAGCTCCCAAAACCTTTTTTACGCTGGCTTAGCTATATACCTGCAGCTGTTCTAGCGGCTTTATTGGCTCCAGAAATCCTAATGCCAAACGATAAGCTAGTTTTTACTGGCAATCCTTACTTAATTGCAGCCATACCTTCAGTCATAATTGCTTTAATAACAAGAAGTATGGGGTTAACAATCTTAATTGGGATGGTAACTATGGTGTTAGTCCAAAGATTAATGTAATATTTCTGGATATAAAGACGTACCCCTCCATACAATCAAATAAATATTATGAAAATTTTGTAAACGGAAGGGTTTATTTATGACCTTCTATCGTTCGGTTTGTCCTCCTGATTATCCTGATGCTTGTGGTCTGTTAGTCGAAGTTAAGAATAGTAAAGTAACAAAAGTTAATGGCGATCCGCAACATCCTTATACCAAAGGATTTATTTGTGCCAAGATGCGTAGCTACCCTGATTTAATTCACTCACCAAAACGCATCCTGGAACCTTTAAAACGAAATGGACTTAAAGGTAGTGGAATTTTTACGCCTATTTCATGGGAAGAGGCATTAGCAACAATCGCTAGTAAATAGCAAAAAATAATTGACTCATATTGTGCGATGCTATTCTCTCCTACTCTTATGCTGGTATTATGGGGCTTCTCCAACGAAATGCTGGTGATGCTTTTTCAACAGGCTGGGAGCTGTAAAACTTAAACGAACCATCTGTGCACCGGCAGCACAGGCTGGCTGGGAAATGGTAATGGGGAAAACCTGGGGAACTGACCCTGAGACTGTAATAGATTCAGATTTAATAATTATCTGGGGCTCAGACCCGGCAACTACCAGTATTCATTTTACGGCTCTTGTAGAACAAGCCAGAAAAATGGCGCCAAAGTGATAGTTATTGATGCCTATCACCGCCGAACTGCCGCCTTGGCTGATGATTATATATTAGTAAAGCCAGGTAGTGATGTTGCTTTAGCTTTGGGAATTATGCAAATATTAATTCAAGAAAAAACAGTAGACCAAAGTTTTATCGATAAATATGTATCAGGCTATGAAGAACTCTGTTCTAAAATACTTCCTACTTATACTCCTAGTAACGTTACCAGTCTTACTGGTGTATCAACCGAAAAATTAATAAGATTGGATCGAACTTATAGCCAAGCAAAATCACCATTTATAAGGATTGGCCATGGATTCTCTCGCCACCGTCAAGGAGCTATGGCTGTCCGAACGATTACTATGTTACCTGCTCTTATTGGAGCCTATAATAAGCCTGGTGGTAGCGCCCTTCAGAGTTCCGGAACTGAAAATGCTATTAACCTTAATGTAATAACTCGACCAGATTTAGAAAAAAGGCTAATTAATAAATCTATAAACATGGTCCAGTTAGGCCGTGTTTTAACTAGCAATACAGATTCCATTATGAGCCTTTATGTGTATCATAGTAATCCAGCTACTATAACACCTGACCAAAACCGCGTTATCGCCGGGTTACGTAGGGAAGATCTCTTTACAGTTGTCCATGATCGTTTCCTTACGGATACAGCTACAGCCCTCTATGCTGATATTGTTTTACCGGCGATGTTTAGTGTAGAACAAGAAGACATTTACCGCAGCTTTGATCATTATTATTTACAACGAAGTCCAGCTATTTTAGAAGCACCCGGACAGGCCAAAAGTAATTGGGAGACTTTTTGTCTATTAGCTAAAACCTTGGGATTTAAAGAAAAGATATTTAAACGTTCTGAAAAGGAAATGGTTGAACTTGTGATAAAAGAAATTTCTTTAAGCGAGAGTGATCGTGAAGCTTTAGGATAGAGGTAGTGCGTAAAACTAAAACCATCTCCATCTTCTACCAGGTTTGCCACCATGACGGGAAAAATTGAGTTAATCAAAAGTGGTAAAAAACTTCCTGGTTATGAACCTCCAAATAATCAAAAATTGACTGAAACTTATCCATTTAGACTTATAACAGCACCAGCCAGATTTATTTTAAATTCAAATTTTGCACAATTAGATGCCCATCGTGAAAAAGCAAATGGCCCATATATTCTTGTAGATCCAGATGATTTGAAACAGAAAGAATTGGTTAACGGTTCTTGGGCAGAAGTATATAATCAATATGGTTCATGTTTACTTAAAGTAAAAGCTAGTGAATATGTCCCTTCAGGGGTAGTGATAGCTCTTGATGCTTGGTGGTGTCAAGATTTACCGGGTAAGCGTAATATTAACGCTGTAATTGGTGATAAAGTAACAGACCTTGGTGAAGGCAGTACATTCTATAATTACAACGTTAACATTCGTAAGATATAAAATGTCTTTAAAAGACCGACAGGGCCTTGAACAATAATTGTTCAAGGCCCTGTCAGCTCAAGGAGGTCTTTTGAAGAAGTGAGTTGTGTATTCCTATTATAACCTCCTTGCCTAATCTTATACATGATTGCCAATTTATTTTATATGATTTACGAATTTAATTCTTCAAAAGCTTTTTTACTAGCTTCTATGGTCTTGTCAATATCCTCTTCACTATGAACCAATGACATGAAGCCAGCTTCAAACTGAGAAGGTGCTAAATAAATTCCTTGGCGTAACATTGACCTAAAATAAGCTGCATACTTTTCTGTATCACTTTTAGTAGCAGTAACATAATCAGCAATAGGCTCTGTATTAAAAAAAATTGTAAACATAGCTCCTACACGGTTGGATGTTACTTCTACACCAGTACTGTTAGCAGCCTCTTTAATTCCCTCTTCCAATCTACTTGAAAGTTCTTCTAACCGTTCATAAACACCTTCTTGTTTCAGTACCTTTAAAGTTGCTAAACCGGCACTAACTGCCAGAGGATTACCAGATAAAGTACCTGCTTGATAGACAGGACCTACTGGAGCAACTTTTTCCATAATTTCTCGCTGCCCACCATATGCTCCTACTGGTAGACCGCCGCCTATAACCTTCCCAAGGCAGGTTAAGTCAGGTTTAATATTAAAACGAGACTGAGCACCGCCATATGCTACTCTAAAACCGGTCATGACTTCATCAAAAATCAATAAGGCCCCATATTTTTCAGTTAAGCTTCTTAAACCTTCTAAAAATCCTTCTTTAGGAGGTACACAACCCATATTACCAGCTACCGGTTCGACGATTACTGCAGCAATATCTTCACCTAACTGCTGGAAAATATTTTGAACTGCATTCAAATCATTGTAAGGAGCAATAATAGTATTAGAAACTGAACTTTCGGGAACACCAGGACTGTTAGGTACTCCAAAAGTAAGTGCCCCTGATCCAGCTTCAATTAGAAAATAATCAGCATGTCCATGATAACAACCTGCAAATTTAACTATTTTATCCCGGCCGGTGAAACCTCGGGCTAAACGTAAGGCACTCATTGTAGCCTCTGTCCCCGAGTTTACCAACCGAACCATTTCTATCGACGGAACGGCATTAATAATTTCTCGTGCCAACTCATTTTCTAATTCTGTGGGTGCCCCAAAACTAGTCCCCATATTATTAAGTACTTCTTCTAGAGCATTAATAACTTCAGGATGACGGTGCCCTAAAATCAGAGGACCCCAGGAAGCAACATAATCAATATATTTATTACCATCTATATCATATAGATAAGGTCCCTCGCCCCGTTTAATAAACGGTGGATTAAGACCCACTGATTTAAAGGCTCTTACAGGACTATTGACACCACCGGGCATTAGATTAACGGCTTCTTCAAATGCAGCAGTAGATTTAGGTAAGCCTTCTGTCACAGATAAGTCCTCCCCATTTAACTAAATATATTATCATTTCCTACACTCTGGAGCACCTTCAACGAAATATTTCATACTTTCCTTTTTTAACTCTTTTGTACTAAAAATTAATCGATAATTATGTTGATCAACAGCTGAAGCTAACTTGGCAGCTAGTTTTTCACAATCTTCCCTATTAGAACGGTGTATCATGGTATATAAATTATATGGCCAGTCAGGTTGTTGTGGCCTCTGGTAACAATGAGTTACTTCAGGAAAGGACGCTAACTTTTTCCCTACTTCTTTTACTTTATCTATTGGTATTTGCCAAACTATCATAGCGTTAGCAGTTATCCCAGCTTCCCAGTGTCTTAAAGCAACACCAAAGCGACGAATAATACCTTCTTCTTTAAAACGGCGAATATAATCTATAACTTCATCTTCTGTAAGATTTAGCTTTTCTGCAATTTGTAAAAAAGGACGAGGGACAAGAGGTAAGTCCTCCTGAAATATACGGACCAATTCTTTTTCCAGGTTTGTTAAGGAACGTGACAAATGTTACTCCTCCATTACTCAGTAAAATTAAAATTGACTCTAATTTTAAATGTTTGTTCAGCTGGTAGTTCCATTATCTTTAAATTTGTTTTAGCTTCAATTTCTGCTAAGATTTTTTCTAAGTTTTCTCGGCAAGGTCCAATTAAGGTAAACCACATATTATACTCGTCTTCACGTAAATAATTATGAGTAACACCTGAAAAAGAATTAACTATATTGGTAACCTTTTCTAAAGATTCTTCTGGTACTTTTATTGCACATAAGGTACTTACATATCCTATTTTCCTAGAGTTAAAGAAAGCACCTATGCGACGTATAATACCATCTTTCTTTAGTTTAGCAATCCTTTCCATAACTTCATTTTCAGTTAATTCTAAGCGCTGCCCTAGTTCAGCATAAGGCTCTTTAGTAAGAGGAAAGTCTTCCTGAATTATATTTAATAAACTTAAGTCAACCTTATCCAACAGATATCCCCTTTCGGCCATGGTATAGGCACCAAGGCTCTTCAGCCATATAATCATTATTATAATACCAAGCGCGGGCACGGCAACCACCACAAACTTTTTTAAAGCCGCATTTACCACATCCGCCGCTGTAGGCTTCTGTACGCAATTCTTTGAAAACAGGGCTTTCTTGCCATAGACGGCTAAAAGGTATTTCCCGTACATTACCTACCGGCATGTTTAAATAAGCACAAGGCTGTACATTTCCAGTAGGACTGATAATACAATAGGATATACCAGCAAGACAACCACGGCTATACCTTAATTTTAATCCCATCTGGCGCGCAATACGCATAAATTGCGGAGCACAGGTAGGTTTTAACTCGATATCTACTTTTTGTTGTTTTTCTAAGATACGTCTTAAGGTTGCTTCGTACTCCTTAGCTCTTAAACTTTCAGCTTCAATTGTAGCTGCACGGCCAGTTGGTACTAAAAAAAAGAAGTGATGCCCAACTGCTCCCAGTTCTACAGCCAAATCAGTTATTTCTTCTAATTCGTGTTGGTTCCAATCAAAGACTGTAGTATGAATCTGAAATGGCAAGCCTGCTTCACGACAGGCCTTCATACCAGCAACAGCTTCTTCCCAGGATCCCTCTTTACGACGTAATTGATCATGTCTTTTGGGATTTCGACTATCTAAAGAAATCCCTATAGCCATGGCCCCAGCTTTCTTTAATTCTTTAGCTAAGGACAGATCAATTAAAGTACCATTACTACCCAAAACCGGTCTTAACCCATTTTTTTTAGCATAAGATATCAATTCCAAAATATCGGGTCTCATTAACGGTTCGCCACCGCTAAAAACCATAATTTTAAAGCCAGCTTTTGCAATTTCATCTATTAAAGATTTACCTTCTTTAGTATCTAACTCTTCATCAGCTTTAACACCCGCATCCCTATAACAATGATCACAATAAAGATTACATTGATTAGTAGTATTCCATGATAATATCATTTTATAAGCCACCTCACTAATTCTTTAGCATAATAGGTGATAATGAGATCGGCTCCAGCTCGTTTTATCGAGGTTAAAGCTTCTAAAACAACCTTTTCTTCATCTAGCCAGCCATTAGCTGCAGCAGCCTTTAACATGGCATACTCGCCACTTACTTGATAGGCTACCAGAGGGGCATTAAAGTTATCTTTAACACGACGTACAATATCTAAATAGGGCATTGCAGGCTTAACCATAATCATATCTGCCCCTTCTTGAAGGTCCAATTCAACTTCACGTAAAGCCTCATCAGTGTTAGCAGGATCCATCTGATAGCTCTTACGGTCCCCAAATTGAGGTGCTGAACCTGCAGCGTCACGAAACGGCCCATAAAAAGCAGAGGCATACTTAGCTGAATAAGACATTATAGGCGTGTGACTAAAGCCATTATCGTCTAATACCTTGCGAATGGCAGCGACACGGCCATCCATCATATCTGAAGGTGCAACAATATCAGCTCCGGCCTCAACATGGGAAAGTGCTGTTTTAGCAAGAAGTTCTAAAGTCGGGTCATTTAAAACCTGACCGTTATCAATTACCCCGCAATGACCGTGGCTAGTGTATTCACATAAACAAACATCCGTAATTACTAACAATTCAGGATAAGCACGTTTTAGGGTTCGAACAGCTTCCTGAACAATCCCATTTGGATCATATGCTCCTGAAGCTACTTCGTCTTTTTCAGCCGGAATACCAAAGAGTATCACAGCTGGAATACCGGCTGCAACAACTTCACCAACTTCTTTTTCCAATTTATCAATGGAAAGCTGAAAAACTCCCGGTAAAGAAGGTACTGGAGTTTTTACATCTTTACCGTGAATTACAAAAAGGGGATAAATTAAATCCTTAAAATTTAGTTCAGTTTCTCTTACCATTGAACGAATAACTTCATTTTGCCGTAAGCGCCGGGGGCGGTAAATGGGAAAACCTGACATACAACTCACCTCTTCTAAATTCCTACTAAACCACACCTCTTATTTCTGCGTCAGTCAAATAACATGCCGGGTCAGATTCCCAGAAGTCGCCAGTTAAGCTTTCAGCTCTAACACGACAGTTACCGTTACATAAATCCAGCCAATTACAATTCCGACAACGGCCTTTCAGTAATGACTTACGGTTACGTAAACCTTTTAATAGAGGATTACTTAAATCTGTCCATATCTCATCAAAAGAACGTTCCCGAACATTTCCTAAAGTATGGTGCATTGTAAATTGGTCTGGATGGACGTTACCATTCCAATCAACAGAACCGATAGCTATACCGCTACGATTGCCACCATTCATTTTAAGCAGTTCTTTAACAGCTTCTGCCCTTTCCGGATTTTCCTTTAGTAATTTCAGATACATATAAATACCGTCAGCATGGTTATCAACTGTTAAAATTTCAACTTCTTGCCCCTTCTTCTTTAAATGCTTTGATTCCTCAATTATTAGGTCTAAGGCAGCCCTTGTTTCTTCTGCATTTAAGTCCTCCTGGGCTATTTCACTGCCTCTGCCACTATACACCAGATGATAGAAACAAACTCGAGGAATTTTTTCTTCTTTAATTAAATAGAAAATTTCTTTTAATTGATCAACATTGGCCTTACTTATAGTAAATCGTAAACCGACTCGTTGGTCAATAGCTAGACAGTTACGTATGCCTTCTAAGGCTGCATTAAATGATCCCTTGCGGCCTCGAAAAGCATCATGTTTTTCTTCAACACCATCCAAACTAATGCCAACATAGCTAATGCCAATTTTTTTGAGTTTCTTGGCGGTATCACGATCAATTAGAGTACCATTGGTTGATAAAGTAAGTCGTAAACCACGATCAACAGCATAAGTTGCAAGATCAAATATATCCGGTCTAACTAAAGGTTCACCACCAGATAGCAGTAAGACGGGAACACGAAAATCAACTAGTTGATCGAGAAACTTCTTTGCCTCTCTAGTATTTAATTCATTACTGTCAGCTTTGGGTATAGCCCCTGCATAACAATGTCGACAGTTTAAATTACAAGCTCGCGTACAATTCCAGGCAACTACTGGTCCGCTATCTCGGCGAGCACCTGAAGCCGCTCCATGAGCAGCCTGGTTGTATCGCAAACTGTCTCCAAAATATTCATCATTAAAAAAGAGTTTTGTTAAGCTAATCAATTATTTTCACCTGCCTCCTGTTGAGTGTAGCAGTCCAGCAAAGCCTGAATTAGACCTGTTTCTGTATAATCACGAGCCGTTGCAGTTACCGACAAACCAGCTTCTCGGGCCGTGGCTGCCGTAACAGGACCGATACAGAAAACATCTATTCCTTGCATTAAAGTTAAAGCATCATCTTTTCCCATAAGGTCAACAAAAGACCTGACTGTTGAGGAACTAGTAAAAGTAATAGCTGAAACCTTACGATTATTAAATAATTCCCTTATAGCAATAACATCTGCTTCATTTTTAACCGTTCGGTAAGCAGCCACCTCTGTTACTTTAGCTCCCTGTTTCCTTAACTCTTCCTTCAAAAAACGTCGGGCAATATCAGCCCGTGGTAAAAGAACTTGTTTATCCTCTAGTAAAGGTCCTAAGCCAGCCGCAATAGCTTCTGCTACATACTCTTGAGGCTGCCAATCAGCCTTTATGCCTTTTTTCTCTAAAGCACGTGCTGTTGCAGGGCCTATTGCAGCAATTTTTAATCCAGCCAAAGACCTGGCATCATATTCACGTTCCAACAGACGTTGCCAGAAATAATTGACTCCATTGACACTTGTGAAAATTACCCAATCAAAATCAGTGAGACTGTCTAAGGCTTTATCTAAAGGTCTCCAATCATCTGGAGGCACAATTTCAATTGTTGGGAAAGTTATAACTTCAGCCCCCAAATCAGTGAGTTTCTCAGCCATTGATTGGGCTTGTCCTTTAGGCCGTGTAATTACTATCCGTCGACCAAAAAGAGGTTTTTTCTCTACCCAAGCCATTAAAGAACGTAATAACACCACTTCACCTACAACTATAATAGCCGGATTAGAAAAAACCGCTGCTTGAGCTTTTCCATTAATATCAGCCAAAGTACCTACTAAAGTTTGTTGCTCAGCCCTTGTTCCCCAACGAACAAGGGCAACAGGTGTATCTGGTGAACGGCCATAAGCCAGTAGTCGACTAACAATATGGGGTAAATTAGCCATTCCCATTAAAAAGACTAAAGTGTCAACAGCCTTAGCTAACCCTTCCCAATTAATAGCAGTAGACTCTTTCCTGGGATCCTCGTTACCAGTGATAAAAGCAACTGTGGAAGCTATTCCCCGGTGAGTGACCGGAATACCAGCGTAGGCCGGTACAGATATTGCTGACGTAATCCCAGGAACAATTTCAAAGGGTATTCCTGCATCCTTTAAAGCTAAGACTTCTTCACCACCGCGCCCAAAAACAAAGGGATCTCCCCCCTTCAACCGTACCACCTTTTTACCCTGCCGTCCTAAAGTAACAAGAAGTTCATTAATTTCATCCTGGGTTAGAGCGTGACGGTTTGGAGCTTTGCCGACGTAAATTTTTTCAGCATCAGAAGGAGCATGGTTTAATAAACTGGGATTTAATAAGCGGTCATAAACAACCACTTCAGCTTGAGATAGGCACTTCTGTCCTTTTATTGTTAGTAAGCCTACATCTCCAGGACCAGCACCTATTAAATATACTTTACCCCTTTGTTCAGTCATTCTTAGACCGTACCTCCTGCAAAATGGTTCCGGCACCTTGGGCCAGTAATTTCTGGGCTAGTTTCTCACCAATTTCTTCAGGGTTTTCACTATTTCCAGATATAGCATCCCTTAAAATTTGTTTGCCGTCTAAACTGCCGACCATACCTTTTAGAACCAGACTATTACCTTCAACCGTTCCCAAAGCTCCAATAGGAATTTGGCATCCGCCTTCCAATGCCTTTAAAAAGGCTCTTTCTGCCCGAACAGCAATTTCTGTGGTTGGGTGGTTAATAGCAGCTACTATTTCTGCTATTTTAGGGTCATTCTCTCTAATCTCAACACCGATTACACCTTGTCCCACAGCTGGCAAACAAACATCATAAGGTATCAGTTTTCCTAAAATGTCACTGTTATATAATCTTTTAACACCAGCAGCCGCTAAGACAATGGCTGCCATCTTTTCTCTTTCCATCTTAGCTAAACGAGTTGGAACATTACCTCTTAGGTCAACTATTTCAAGATCGGGTCGAGCCCCTTTAAGTTGGGCTTTGCGACGCAAACTGCTAGTCCCAACTTTACTATTTAAAGGCAAGTTATGAACTGTGTATCCTTTCTTAGAGATTAAAACGTCCCCAGGTTCTTCACGTATACCCATAGCCCCAATAGTTAAACCTTCTGGTAACTTAGTAGGCATATCTTTCATACTGTGAACTGCTAAGTCAATAGTCCCATCTTTTAAAGCAAATTCTATTTCTTTAGTAAAAAGGCCCTTGTCCCCGATTTTGGCCAAGGGCACGTCAAGTATCTTATCACCTTTTGTTTTAAAGGTAACTAAACGACATTTTAATCCCGGCCAGGCTTCTTCTAACTTTTTCATAACCCAGAGGGCCTGCCAACAGGCAAGTTTGCTTTCTCGAGATCCTACCTTGATTTCAAACATTATCGGTCTCCTCCCTCTCTTTTGCTGCTTTCTCTTGCCGGGACAAATCCTCTTCAACTGACAAATTAAAAAGCTTCTGCAGTGCCTTTGTATATACATGCCCTTCAGGGGTAAGGGCAGCTTCCTTTAAATTGATTACAGCATCATGCACAAATTTATTTAAAATAGTATTAGCCAGAGAGCTAATAATTTTTTGCTCTCTGGAAGTTAAGTCACCTAAGCGATTAAAAGCCTTAGTTAACTCAGATTTTTTAATGCTCTCTGCCTTTTTCTTTAATGCTACTATTGTTGGTACAGCATATAAAGAGCCAAACCATTGGAAAAACTCATCTATTTCAACTGATATAATACCTTCTGCCTGTCGTGCAGCTACTTTCCGTTCCTCTAAATTATCGAGAACAACCTTTTGTAAATCATCAATATCGTAAAGCTTTATTCCCGGTAAACTTCTGACCTCAGGTTCAATATCTCGAGGTACAGCAATATCTACAAGCATTAGTGGACGACCGTCACGCTCAGAGCATATTTTAGCTATTTGTTCACGGCGCAAAATATAATGACTAGCTGCTGTACAACTGATAACTATATCTGCCCGTTTTAAATATTCTTCTAATAGGTCAAATCTAATGGCCCGGCCACCAATACTATTTGCTAAAGCAACAGCCCGATCATAGGAACGATTGGAAACAAGTACGGAAGTTACCCCATTATCCTTTAGGTAACGGGCAGCTAAAGTACTCATTTTACCGGCACCAATAACTAAGATAGTCTTACCTTCAAGTTTCCTATCAAAAACCTGCCTAGCCAATTCAACAGCTGCATAGCTGATGGATACTGCATTTGAATCAATGCGTGTTTCTGTCCTAACTCTTTTCCCAACTGAAATAGCTTGTTGCCACAAAGTATTAAGAACATTATTTGTTGTTCCTGATTCTCGAGCTATCTCATAAGCTTCAGCGACCTGAGCTAGTATTTGGTCTTCACCTAAAATCATAGAATCTAAGCCTGCTGATACTCGGAATAAGTGGCAAACAGTATGGGGAGTATTAAAAGTATAAAGAAATTTCTCTAGTTCTTCTAAATTCAGCCGACATGAATTACTTAAGAAAGTTTTACCCGCTGCAATACCGTCAGCCTCTGTATTACAAGTTATATATAACTCTGTACGATTACAGGTACTTAAAATCACACAGCCGTTAACACTAGAGTAATTTCTGAGTTCTTTCATTACAACTGGTAGGTCATGGCGGGTATAGGCCAGTTGTTCCCTGATTTCTACTGGGGCCGTTCGATGGTTTAAACCGACGGCAATGATAAACACTGCTTAACCCGCTCCTTTGCTAAATCTTCTTTTCCTCTAACGACTAGACGAAATAGTATTTCATCACCCACTAGTCGGCGTAATACCTCTTCTCTCCGTTTTTGATCATATGGACAAGCACTTTTTATAAAAGAACGTATATTTCCTAAGAATTCAACCCATAAACTGTAGTCTGGCCCAAGTTCAGCCTCTATCTGCTCACGTAAATATCGGGCTAAAGCTGGGCTTTTTCCCCCTGTAGAAATAGCGATCTGTAAATCTCCCCGTTTTACAACACTTGGCACCATAAAGGTACATTTTTCCGGGTCATCAGCCACATTAACCCAAATTCCTTTCTTTTTACAGGCCTCGGCAATTCTAACATTAAGATTAGAATTGCCAGTCGCAGCAAAAACCAGGGTCTTCCCCTCTATATCGCTATTTTTATATTCCCTACGCAGCCATACTATCTTTCGTGCTAAAGCCAAATCCGAAAGCACACGTGTGGCTACGGGGCTAACTAGAGTAACCCTGGCATTTGCATCTAGTAAACTCATTATTTTCCTCTCGCCTACACTTCCACCGCCAACTACTAAACACATACAATCGGTTAAATCTATTGAAAGATGATAAAAACCCATTAAAACCCACGCTTCTTTACAAAATAGGTTAGTCCAATCAAAGTATCCTGGGCTTGTCCCTGAGGTAAATAGAAAGCCTCACGCCTTGCCCGTTCTAAATAACGTTCTGCTAATTTTAAAGCATAATCTATCCCATTACATTCCTTAATTAGCTTAATTATTTCTTCAATTTCAAAAGTTGACTTATTCCTCTTGGCAATTAACTTAGCAAGTTTTTGTTTTTCAGATGATTCCCGCAAGGCATAAATAGCAGGTAAAGTAATAACCCCTTGACGGAGATCACCTCCTATGGGTTTCCCAAGCTGTTCTGGGTCAGCTGTCATGTCTAGGACGTCATCAGTTATTTGAAAGGCTATACCTAAATTAAGACCATAATTACGAAAATGCCTGACTGTTTCCTTATCTGCTCCTGCTGCTATAGCTCCTAATTCACAACTTGCAGAAATTAATAAAGCTGTTTTTCGATATATTCTATCCAGATAATCTCTCAGGGTAGCTTCAAAATCAAAAGCAGCTTCTAATTGTTGTACTTCCCCTTGTACCATTTTTACACTAACTCTAGCTAAAATAGAGGGAATACGTGGGTCATCATAAGTAGATACCAAAACAAGTGAACGCGCAAAAAGATAATCCCCTAAGTGCAATGATACTTGTTGGCCCCATTTGGCCCATACCGTTGGCTTCCCACGTCTTAATGGGGAAGCATCTATTACATCATCATGAACCAAAGTAGCCATGTGAATCATCTCTAAAGCAACGGCCAAGGGTAAGATTTTTTCTAAAGTGGCACCACAACATTTAGCTGCTAATATAGCAAAGGCAGGACGTAACCTCTTTCCTCCAGCTTTAACTAAATGTTGAGCTGCCTCACTAAAAGTTAAATCTGGTGCATTTACTTGTTTTAGCAACTCATCTTCTACTTTTTTTAAATCTGCTTGAACTTCCTGCCAAAGGGCTAATGTTTTCATGTATACATTATACCACCTGTGCAATTTTTACTGTATATATTACCGTTTAGTGATAATCGGCAAGGCCTTAATTTGTTCATACTCCTTTGCTAAATTAGCATTTTTATTTTTAACCAAGGTCATTATTTCATTTGCTTTAACTATATCACCCCGATGAAAAGCTAAAATAGCTTTCCACATCTTAGCCTCTAATTCTAAATTTTTATCCTTAGCAGCTTTGTTAAAATTATTTTCAGCTTTTTCTAATTCTCCTAGAAAATATTCACCAATACCGGCTCTTAACCAAATTTTTGACGTTAATCTAAGTTTACCAGCGTCTTGATGTTTTTTGAGATCCCCCAGAGCTTCTAACTTCTTGGTTATAGTATCCGGTAAAGCTGCTACCTTATTAAATAGCTCACTTGCCTTGTCCTGCTGACCTTTTTGCATATAACTGATACCAGCAGAAGCATATACGTTTGCAAGGTTCTCCCAGTTAATACCTGCCCATGGACCCAGCTGTAAAGATTCTTCCATTATTTCAACAGCTTTACCAATATTTCCTTTATGCCAATAAATAGTCGCTAATTGTTTTTTTATTTTAAGATTATAGGGTTCTTTGTTACTGGCAGTTGAAACTAAATCTAGAGCCTTGTCAGTCATACCTAATAAAAAGTAAATTTGACCGAGGTCGCTGGAATATGAAGCATTAAAAGGGTCATAACTACTAGCTTTTTCAAGATAAGAAACAGCAGCCTTATAGTTTCTGTTTTGTAAAGCTAAATTAGCCTTTTTAGCATTGGCTACCCCAGCTAAAAAAGAACCACAAAAGATAATTATAATGAAAGTTGTTAGAAATACAACTATACCATATGGTAACTGCTTATTCTTAAACGTTGTTGCAGGAAGACTTGGTTCTACCTGGTATTGTCTTTCGATACCACAGGCAAGACCAAACAAGGCCCACAACATTATAGAGACAGCCCCAAGAGATAAATCAAAATCGATAGCAGCATGTAAACCCAAAGATAAAGCCGCAAAAGCTATGGCTGCTATTTTAAGCCGTTCCTCACTATTGCCTTTGAAGTACAACTTAACTACAGTTGCTAAAAATAATAACCAGATAATAATTATAGTAGCAAAACCTAGAATACCTGTTTCTACCGCAATTTGAGCATAAGCATTATGGACTTCAGTTGAGTTATAAAAATAATCCTGATATTGACGGTAAGCAGTTTCCCATCCACCACCGCCAAACCCAAGGAGTGGACGATCACCTATCATCTCTATAGCATCTTTGGTCATAACTATTCGTTCAAAGCTACTATGGGTCTCAAGATTTATATCCTGAATACGGGCCATAGTCTGTGGTGAAACAAGCTTATTTAGGATTCCAGGTGTTTCGCCACTATTTGTAGCTGGTACATTGCTTACTTGAGTGAATAAAACTCCTCCACTTACTAGAACAACCAAAACTGCTATGGCTGTTATCCACCTTACCTTAGGAGAGCCCAAAGTTTGACCAGCAACCTGAATAATTAACTGCCCGATAATCGCCACTAAACAACCTAACCCAAACCAACTCCAAGCCGTAGCATAATTTTTTTCTAAAGCCATGGGTATAAAATGAGCATTAACCACCATGGCTGATATAGCAGTGACTATTAAATGAGAAACAGTATTAAAACGGTATCCTTTAGGTAAGAAAAATAAATATCCTAATAATGCAACCGGGTAAACCAGATAAGCTCCTCTTGAACCTGTCCCTAAAAACACCATTAACAATAAGAAATTAGCTATACCATATAAAAATTTGTACTGCTTTTTAACATGAGCCCAAAGATAAAAACCAATAATACTACCAGCTGCAACATAACTAGCCAAAGCATTTGGATATTGTAAAGTTGAAGAAAAACGTCCCCCACCTAAAAAACCATCTTTTATATAGATAATTTCTGTAGCTGTACATAAAGCCGCAATAGAAACCCCTATAGCAGCTAAATAAAGAGAATGAAGCAGAAAATTAGCACGCTTTTCTTCTCCTAATCGGGAAACCAACCAATATGTTAAAAAATACAAAAGCACTTTGGCTACTTCTTCAACAGCCAAACTCCTACTCGCTGGACTAATTGCAGCCAAAATATACAATGAAACAAAAACTAATGCTGCATAGTCCAAAGGTCGGTGTAAAAAACTAATTTCCTGGCAAGAAAATTTCCACATATATGTAACCCAAAAAAGTATAACAGCTAAAATCAGCGTCCATCGCTGTTCGACCGGGAAAAAAAGACCACGGAAAAAAGGAGGATAAAAAAGAAGTATCATTAGGCCTAAAAAAGCTACCATAAATAATATATTATTGCCTTTATCTGGCCAGAAAGCAGCTAAAGTACTATTTTTGTTATTGAATTCATTATCATTAACCTTTTTTTTAGCCGCCATTTCTTCACCTCAACACTTTTCTACTTATTTCGTAACAAATAAATTTATTCGTTATTAATTAGACCTTTTCCTGCCAATAATTAAAACAAACCTTATTAAGTTACCATCCTATGGCGTAACCATCACCACGAGGATCTGCTCCACCCATTAATACACCATTCTTATAATCGATAGCAATTCCTTGAGCATGTCCGACATCTGAGGACCATGCGGGCAAAATACTTACATCATGTCCTCGCTGAACTAATTCCTTAATAACTGAAGGGTCGAAACGATTTTCCATTTTTAAAGAAGAAGTTTCATCGGCCATACTTCTACCATGAACCCAACGTGGCGCTTCTATGGCTTCTTGGATATTCCAACCAAAATCTAATATGCGGCTAATAACCTGAAGGTGAGTTTGTGGCTGACCATCAGCTCCCATAGTACCAAAAACCAAACAGGGTTTTTCATCTTTAGTAACAATAGAAGCTGTCAGCGTATGAAGAGTTCGTTTGCCTGGGGCTATACAATTAGGATGATTCGGGTCAAGGGAAAAATAGGCTCCTCGGCTTTGAAGTAAAATACCAGTACCTTTTGGAACTATCCCACAGCCAAAGGGTAAATAAATACTTTGAATACATGAAACAATATTACCTTCCCTATCCACAATTGAAAAGTATGTTGTATCCCCCTTAACTTGATTGCCAGCATTTATTTTCGCTGCATGCTCAGGATCAATTAATTGGCGGCGTCTTACTGCATACTCCTTTGATAATAAATAGTCTACAGGAATGTCAACAAACTCCGGATCACTTATGTATCTATCTCGATCAATAAAAGCTAGCTTTTTAGCCTCAACCATATGGTGAATATATTTCGCTTTATCTACTCCCATTTCTTTTAGGTTAAATCCTTCCAACAAATTAAATGCCAATAGGGCTGCTAACCCCTGTGTATTTGGAGCTGTTTGGTAAATGGTATAACCATGGTAAGTAGTGGCAAGAGGGTCTCCCCATGTTGAAGTATGGCTGGCCATATCTTCATTAGTTAAGAGGCCTCCTTCCTCCTGAACTGTACTTGTAATAGCTTCCGCTATAGAACCATTATAAAAAGCCTTCTTACCTTCTTTGGCCAAAATACGAAAGGTATTAGCTAAATCATGTTGATGTAAAATTTCACCTGGTTGTGGTAAATGGCCTTCAGGCATAAAAATAGCTTTCGTTTCGGGATAACTCCCTAAAAGCTCTTTGAATTCAGATATGTACCAAGCCAGTTTGTGACTAATGGGATGCCCCTCCGCATAAGTAATTGCGTCTTCAAAAAGTTCTTCGAATGGTAATGTGCCATAACGTTCCCAAGCATCTTGCCAAGCAGCAACACAACCCGGAACAGTAACAGCATAAGCACTATCAACCGGGATTTGAGTTATTCCTTTTTCCTGGAAATACTCTAAATTAGCAGCCAACGGTGCTCTCCCAGAACCATTTAAAAATGAAACTTGTCCAGTCTTAGCATTAAAGATTAGGTAAAAAAGGTCACCACCAATACCACACATATGAGGTTGGGTAACATTTAAGACAGCATTAGTTGCTATCGCTGCATCAATTGCATTACCGCCTCTTTTAAGTATATTAACACCTGTTAAAGAAGCTAAAGGATGAGCTGTTGCCACCATGCCTTTAGTACCCATAACCACAGGACGATGCATTTAAAATTCACTCCAATATAGATATTACTTACCATAGATATGCTAATCCTTATTGTAACTGTAATAGGAAAATTTTACGAGGGGGTTTAACAAAAATTTTTGACGATTAAACACGAAGGTGATATCTTATATCTGTATTAAACAGATATATTTGTTCTTGAGGGGGAGGAAACTTGGCATCAGCTATAAGCACCCTGGCCTTTATTATTGCTGTCCTGTTAGGAGCTAAAGCTGGATGGCTTTTTAGCCATAAGTCAAAGAAAAAAGCTAAACGTCTGTTTTATAACGCTTTTTTGGCTTTTTTCCTCTCCATAATTGTTCCTTTTTTTAATACCCTGGGGGAATCATTCTTATCCTCGGATAATACTCCTTCGTTTAAAAACATACAAACTTCCACAATACTTAAAACTAGAACTTTAGGTGATAATTCTGAAGGTTTTTTATATGTCCACTACCTTGATGTAAATCAAGGAGACGCAATCCTTATAAGGCTGCCAAATAACCAAAATATCTTAATAGATGGTGGGTCAAATAAAGTTGGCCCAAAATTAGTTAATTATTTAAAACAATATGGAGTAAGAAAACTTGATTATGTTATTGGTACCCATCCACATGAAGATCACATTGGTGGTCTTGATTTAGTTATAAAGGCATTTGAGATAGGAAAAGTTTATATGCCTAAAGTTACAACAAATACAGATACATACCGTGACCTTCTCTTAGCTATAAAAAATAAGGGACTAAAAGTTACAAATGCCAAAGCAGGTGTAACTCTTCCCCTTAATAATGAAGTAAAAGCTATTTTTATAAGCCCTAATAAAAGTACTTACGAAGAATTAAATGATTATAGTGCCGTATTACACCTTACTTATGGTAAAACTTCTTTCTTGTTTACAGGTGATGCAGAAACTACTGCTGAAAAAGAAATGGTGGTTAGTAATCTACCCCTGAAAGCCGATATACTTAAAGTTGGCCACCATGGTTCTATTAGTTCAACAAGTAAAGCCTTTTTAAGGAAAGTAGATCCTACCTATGCTGTTATATCCGTGGGCAAAGATAACGATTACGGGCACCCTCACCCTAGCATTATTGAACGATTACAACAAGCAAAAATAAAGATATATCGTACAGATTTACATGGTACCATTACAGCTATTTCCGATGGCGACAAAATTACTATGAATAAGAAATTATAGCTTGTATAGAAAAGGAGTAAAATCATGCCACGCCCAAAACTATTAGTTATTGATCGTTTTGAAGAAAAAATGGCCATAATTGAATATGGCCGCCAAACTTTTACCCTCCCCCGTTCCTTACTACCTAAGGCAGCAAAAGAGGGAGATGTTATTAAGTTAGCTGTGGTGTTAGACCCTCAGGCTACAGCCCAACGAAAAAAGGAAGCTAAGTCTATAGCAAATGAAGTATTTGAGGATTAGATTATTTACTTTTGTCCCTCTGTAAAAAGTTCTTTAATAGCTCCTAAAGAGCCTAAAAGATTTTTTGTTTCATAAGGAATAAATACTTTATTATTACTTTCGGCTAATTTCATGAGGGCTTCAATAGATTTCATTGTAATCATTTTTTCATCCATATTGGCCTCTTTTAGGGCCTTCATTACCATTGCACATATAACCTAGATAGACAGTAAAATATTTTTTAACAACATATTACTTGACTTCCCTATATTTTGGGGGTAAAACTTATCTCCAATTATCAGCTATATAAATCATACTTCTAACTCCTTGATAAGCTTTTAAATAATCATTACAAGTAAAGGTTACTGTAAAAGCGTCTATCCTTTGACTTCCAGGGAAAATATTTGCCGCTGCCGCTTGTATTGGACTATTAAACTCTATAGTTATCGTTGTCTTAGTTGGTGGTACTAGTGGCTTCAAATTCTTTCTTCTTAGAGACCTTGTAAACCCTTGCATAATCTTTTTTCTAACTTGTTTAGGAGATAGGGATCGAGCCATATGATATCCTAAGGCTTCCTTGGCAATAACTATCTCTACATCTCCTAATAACTTTTTAGCTTCATTACCTAAAACTTGATCACCACTTACAAAAACCACAGGAACCCCAAAATAACCTGCCAGTAAAGCATTTAATCCAAGTTCGCCCATATCTTTCCCGTTAACTTGGAGCCTGCGAACAATATCATTTATAGTGTGAGCTAATACACCCGAACTACCAGCACGTGCATGATATCCTATAAAGCAAGCTGCATTAAATCCTCTATTGATACCTTCAAGCATTCCTAATTTTTTAGGAGCACCATTTATAAGCTGTGCTTTGGGATTAAGACTCTCAATTAAAATATTTTTCATTTTACCATGACCATCATTGACAACTATAGTTTCAGCTCCTGCATCTAATGCACCCTTAACAGCAGCATTAACTTCATCAGTCATTAATCTACGGAAGCGGTTATATTCCTCTCCACCAGTTTCTTCCACCTGTTCCCATGTTATAACTCCGGCAATACCTTCCATATCCGCTGATATGTAAACCCGCATTCCGTATACCCCCTTACTTTTTGTGTAATAAACCAAAACACCTCTCTTTAAAAAGATATTCCTTATGTTTTCCTCAAGAACTTTTTGTAAGAAGTCAACAAACAGTAAAAAGGAGCTATCCCAAAAGGGGATAAATAGATGATTTAATCCCAAAAAATATCCCGTAGTCACTATAAAAGTGGTACGGAATTAACTGTTTATGACGTGATTTAAATACAAAAGTGGGGCAAAAATTTTTGGAAAAAAACTTTTGGAAAAAAACTTTTGGAAAAAAACTTTTGGGACAGCCCTATATGACATAGTTAAATAAGACCTTACAGGCCTTAATCACAACTTCTTCAAGCCTTTTTTACATAATTGTATCCAAGTTGTGAAATATGATGACATATATTCTCCAAATTAATTTGGTCTAGATTATAAGTTATAACTAACCTTCGATTTCTAGGTAAAATTGTCAGGTTGATAATTCCGTTTAAATTCTGCAGGGCATTACCTACTTTTTGTCGATCTTCTTCTGTTTTCATATTTGTAACAATTAGGTTTATCGTTACCTGTCTTACCTCACGATTAGAAGTAAATAAATTATTGATATCCTGACCATACCAACTCATTTTTATCTTCCTTCCTTTAGGTTAAATAAGATAAGCAAACTGCTTACCATTATTCCTTTCAAGATTTAAGACGCTTAAACTCAACACCCTTTTGTAGTAACAAGTAGTCTAAAAAAGAAACTGAAACCCGTTCTGAATCATATATTACTTTAACTAAATTTGTTGAATGTTGAGGCAACTGTACTTCCCATACCAAATGAGCTATAGCATAATAAAATCTTTCTCGAATATTTGAATTACTAATTTGTGGTACTACATAGGTAACCTCCTTGCGCTTACCAAAATTAACTTTTTCGTGGCGAGCATCTATCTGTATCTTTATCCGAGGTTCCATAAGCAGCCCCCCTAAACCTTGCTTTATATTCTATGCATGAAAGTTATTACTTTGTCAGTTGTTACTTGTAGTAATATAATCCATTAGGTTCATCTCTGTTTAAACTAACATATGCTGTAATAACATTTAAATATGAAACGAGGGGTGAAAAATGGGAAAAATCTATCTAAAGGATAACGTTTTATCCTCATTAGAAATTAACACTTCTAGTAAAGATTTATTGCCAACCTTATGTAAAAGTATAGAAATCACTTATATGGAAGATGATGAAGGAAACTTAATTCTGGAACCATCATTAGGTAATACTACAATAGTATTACAACCTCTTAACAACCAAAATGAAGGCTTGGAAAATTTATTAAATTCATTAAGTAAAGAACTTAAATCCAAAGGAAGTAATGTTCTTATAGTCCCACCTGAAACAAATAATCAATTGTTGCGATTTTGGCAAACTCAGGTTTTTTTTGCTTTTACGAACAAAGGGAACTTTGGTTCCAAATCACATATACGTTTCTTCCATTCTCTTAAAAAACGTGAAGAAAGTTTAAGTCTAATAGCAACTTTAGTAAAGAAAATGCTACAAGTTGAAAGTAATATAAACTATTCTATTCCAGGTTATTTCGAGCATTTAAAAAACTTCCATTACTACCGTCTTTTAAATCGTTCTGAAGTTCCTTCTGTTTTAATTGAATTTAGTAGAATAAATTTAGAATCCACCGTAATCCAAAATACAACAAAATGGATAGTCGAAGGTTTGATTCAGTACTTTGAAAACCCTCTATCCGAGGATGCTATTTATAAACTAATCTCACTGTTTAAACAATTAAAAGAGGTCTACACTATATCCCAAATAACCGAGGATGTAACCCAAGAAAACAAACAAGAGAATAATATATCAAATAATAATTTATTAGATAGCAATTATTCAAAAGACGTTATGTTAGAAGAAAATTCTTCAGGAAATAATACTTTAGAAGATATCAGCTTAGAAAAAGAACTTTTTGAAGATATTGCTTCGGATGATACCACCGAAGAAAAAAGTTCTTCTGAAGATACCAATTCCGAAGATAGCATTTTAGAGAATGATACTTTAAAAGAAATTGCTTTGGAAGAAAGTATCGTAGAAGATAATTCTTCTGGAAATACTTCAGAAGATGATACAGCAGAAAAACTTACTTCTCAAAATATTAATTCAAAAAGCGACATCGTTAAAGAAAATCCATCAGAAGATATTACTATAGAAGTTAATACTGAAAAAGAAACTTCTGTAGAGGTTACTTGTGAAAATGATAAACTCATTAATGAAATAAACAATGAAGAAAATGATATTATTTTAAAGGCTTCTTCGGTAGAACTATTACATGAATTATCAATTCCTTTACCCTTTTCATCCGAAAAGACACCAACTGAAAGCGATAACTTATCTGAGAAAAATCCATTAAAAGATGAAATTAGCCCACATCTTTCTTTACCTGAACAATCAGAAAACAGAGATGAAGAAAAACAGAAATTAAATGAAAACGAGGTGCAAGAAAAATCAACAGGCAATTTAATACAACATGAACATGAAGAAGAACCTATCATAAAGGAAAATCTAGAGGAACACCAAGATACAAAAACTGAGGAAATTATTTTAGATCCTGAAAATAAAAACTCTGAAGATGCAAGCTTAAATCAAAATGTAAATAATCCAGAATCCAAATCAATTGATGAAATAAAACAACAAGAGTCTTCTAACAAAAAAAAGATAAAAGAAAATAAAACTTTTAGTAATAGAGTTAAGAAAGAGAACAAGGCAAATCAAAGTACTAAATTATCAAAACGTCGTTACCGTAGAAGTAACCCCTTTAATCCTCCAGGAGGAGAACCGGTTTATGTATTTAGGAATAATAATGCAGCTTCTAGACCTTCCATAAACCCCTCTAATTTAATTAAACAAAAAGTAGTATACAGGTTCCAAAGTACCTTTACACTGAATAATCAATTAACATCAAGCAGTTTCCCGAATAACACAAATAATAAGCCTTATTCTTTTAGGCAACAAACCTCAATATCGAACTTTACGACTTCTAATAATCAAATTGATACAACTTTTAAAAGGTTAAAAAATTTAAACAAAGCACTGACAAATTTATTACCCAACAAATAACTAAAAACAAATCAAAAAACTAATTATTTACAAAAAAGACAAATACTTTTCCTAATATTTAAAATTATAGCATTGTTTATAGTACTAAAACTTAACATCATTTTTTTAATATAATATAAATTTTCACTTGATTTCTAATTTTTAAAGTGATATTGTAGTATTAAAGAAAGTTATTAACTTGTACTAAAATGGGAAGGATAGTTATGAAACTGTCCTATAAAATTCCTCGGTATTATTTCAGTAAAATTGATTATTTTTTGATATTTTTACTCTTCAACAGGTTAAAAATTTATCTTTAGGTAATATAAAACCTGTCGCTTCCGGGCACTCTATTTTTGCTTGGGATACGGCAGGTTTATTTATAAATATTTATATAGGGAGGTCTCAAAGTGGAAAATCGTATTCGCCGGAAAGAACTCTTAAAGAAAGTAATGTCGGCTGAAAAAGCTGCTATGTTTATTAAAGATGGAATGAATGTTGGAATTAGTGGTTTTACCCCTTCGGGTTATCCAAAAGTGATACCTAGGGCACTTGCTGAAAGGGCAAAAAAGGAAAAATTTAAAATTAATCTATGGTCAGGAGCTTCAACAGGGGATAAATTAGATGGGGTTTTAGCTCGTGCTGGGGTGATAAATAGAAGATTACCATATCAAAATAATAAGTCTGTTAAAAAAGGTATTAATGATAGAGAAATTATATATACTGATATTCATTTAAGTAAAGTAGCTCAATATGTTCGTTGTGGTTTTTTAGGACCTCTCCATATAGCAATCGTAGAAGCTGTTGCCATTACACCTGAGGGGAACATTATCCCAAGTACATCTTTGGGTAATTCTTCGACTTATGTCCAAGAGGCTGAAAAAGTCATAGTTGAACTTAATATTAATCAACCTTTGTCTTTAGAAGGTATGCATGATATTTATACTCCTAAAGATCCTCCAAATTGTGAACCTATTCCGTTATGCAATGTAAATGACCGAATTGGTACTCCATATATACCTTGCGATCCTAAAAAAATTGTAGCTATTGTTATAACTGATGAACGTGATGAAGGTGCTACTTTTGTGTCAGGAGAAATTGATAATACTAGCATGTTGATGGCAAATAATTTAATTAATTTTTTAAAAGACGAAGTTAAAAAAGGTTTCTTACCAGATAACTTATTACCAATTCAGTCAGGTGTAGGTAGTGTAGCAAATGCTGTTTTAGCTGGTTTAATTAATTCAGATTTTAGTGGTTTAAGATTATATTCTGAGGTACTTCAAGATTCTGTTTTAGATCTTATTGATAAGAGAAAAGTAGATATGGTCTCTTGTACTGCCTTAACTTTATCTCCTGAAGGGTTTGACCATTTTTTCAGTAATATAAATCAATATCATGATAAAATTGTCATTCGACCTCAAGAGATTAGTAATAGTCTAGAAATTGCTAAACGTCTTGGCCTTATTGCTATTAATACTGCTATCGAAGCTGATATTTTTGGTAATGTCAACTCAACTCATATTATGGGAAAAAGGATGATGAATGGTATCGGTGGAGCTGGTGATTTTTCTCGTTCAGCTTACTTGTCTATATTCTGTACAGCTTCAACAATTAAAAATGGTACAATTTCTTGTATAGTCCCCATGGTCTCCCATGTTGACCATACAGAGCATGAAGTAAATATAATTGTTACAGAGCAAGGTGTAGCTGACCTAAGAAATAAAAACCCCTTGGAAAGAGCAAAAACAATTATAGAAAATTGTGCTCATCCTGATTACCGGCCTCTTCTAAATGAATACCTAAATAAAGGTTTACTTAGTAAAGGGCATACTCCTCTCTATTTACCAGAAGCTTTCTCTTGGTATCTTCGGTTCCAAGAAACCAATAGTATGCTACCTGTGACTAAAGCTGGTAAAAAAAGAATTGCCGCAAAATAATAAAGGATTTAACATGAAAGTAAAGATTTTATGTTTTTATTGAATGACCTTGCAGTTGGGTTACTGCAGGGTTCTTATTTTATTCAAAACTTAATTCTCATGGATTTATATCTCGCATATGCATTAATAACCTAGTATTTACATAGGTGAGGTGTTAGCTAATGTATACCTCTCTAGTTAATGCCAGTGATAGTTGGCAACTATTTAATCACCAAGGCATTTTATATTATAGATACATTGCTAGTAGTGAACCTATTTCAGGTATAGAAAATCATGTTGCAGCTATAGGAAAATCCGGTAACCTTCATCTTTTATTAACCATGCAAGAAGAATATCCAATCTATACATATTGGAATGATAACCAATGGAAAAGTCAGAAATTACCATTAAAAGGCCATATTCTAGGCTTTTCCCTTGATTCCCAAGAACAACCGCATATTTTAATAAAGCAAGAAAATAAATTAGAAATACAGCATATTTTCTTAATTAACTCGGATTGGCAAAAACAAAATTTACCGTTAAACCCTTCCCAATCACCAATACTGTTTAAACCCCTTCCCCAAGGTAAGTTATTAATTATCAGTTACTCAGATACTGAAAGCCCCGACGTTTTAATAACAATATACAGTTCTACAGAAGGATGGATGAACCCTGTAAAGATTCCTATAGAATATTCAGTGTTAAAAATATTCGCATATTGGTATCTTAACTATATCTACTTCCTATTATGGACCAACGTTGGTAATACTAAAAGAATTCAATTAATTATAGTTGATTATGAAAAAATGAGCCAAAACAGCTTTTACCTCGGAGAAACCAATGAACTTCCTGATACAAAACCGGTACTGCTTGGAGAAAAAGAAAATTGCTTATTCATCTGGACAAACAGTAATAACTTGTCTTTTTGTTTATCCCAAGACAACAATAAAACATGGTTAACTAAGCAAAATACCTATATGTTTTATCCAGCCCAAATAAAAACAATAAAGGCCCCCTTAGGTCCCTCAACTACACAAGTTGCTTTTACTAAAGTAAGTGGTCTTGAATTAACTTGGCCCCTCATAGTAGACTTAAAACCCATACTTGCTTTATGTAAGGCTACATTGTCAGAGTAACAAACTAAAATCAAACACCCCCTATGGGGTGCCTAATTATCAGGATCACTACCACCATGACCAGGATCTATGCCAATCTTAAGCAAAAAAAACACCCCATTTAAATTTTTATAATTATCATATTCAATAGGGATGGTATTATCTACCACCGATAGCAATTTATTTACTTGTTTCTAAATAATTCAATTAGATTTAATTACGAACTTGTTTTAAACCAACTAGAGGAAAGTAGAAAATTATAATTACGTTATTCCTTGTCTTTTAAGTATTTAATAAAAATAGAGGCAGTAGCTGTATTAGTCGCTGCTGGTACATTATGGACATCGCAGATCCGCAAAAGAGCATTTATATCTGGTTCATGAGGTTGGGCTGTAAGGGGATCACGTAAAAAAATTACTAAGCCAATTCGACCTCGGGCTACTAGAGACCCTATTTGCTGGTCACCACCTAAAGGCCCAGACATTAAACAATGTACCTTAAGTCCTGTATATTCTTTTATTCTGGCGCCTGTATTACCTGTAGCAATTAGACGATGTTTGGCAAATACATGTTTATACTTATCGACAAACTTAACCATTTCATCTTTTTGTCGATCGTGGGCTATTAGAGCAATGAGCATTAATTTGCCTCCAAATTATTATTTTAATTCTTATTTTATTAACTGCCGCCATAATTTAGAAGGGCAAATATCCTTTAAAAATACTTCGGAGTATTTATGGCAATTGGCAAAGGGAGTAGGTTCCCAATCATCCTTGTTTACCCCTAACGGGACACTCTTTTGTAATGACAGCCACATACGTACTAATTCATCTTCACCCTTATTGACCAGTAGTTCACGTAAAAGCTTTGCTTTTTGAGTTAATATGCAACAATAATAAGTGCGGCAAATTAAAGGCCTATATTTATAAAGTCGACAGGAATTCGAGTTCGGATCTAAAAAAATACAATATCCTTCCACATCTGTTTTTAAAGTGATGTCTACTGACTGACCTTCAATCTTAACTTGGCAATATTTCTTAAGAACTTCATCAATTGATAATTCACGGTTAATAAGTTCTTTTAATCCTATTCTTATAAGGTAGGTATCAATATTTGTTAGGGGTAAACGCCCCTTGCAACAATCTCCACAACCCTTACATTGGCCAGTTTGATTATACGAGCCACAAAGCCGATTAATATCTACATCCTCAAGTGCTTTAATATAATCAGCCAAGGTTGCATTAGGTGATAATATTTTTAAATCATAACCATTTTTTGAATTGACCCGCCAATAACGAACCTCAATATTATTTATCATAAAGCAATAACCTTTTTATCAGATATTTGGCTGCTTAAATATAAAACAAATTCACCTAAAACCTTTTTAGCTTGTCCGGAAGTAAGTTTCTCTATAGCATGCATAGCTTGAGTTGTAACAGGTTGTTTGTCCCATAACTTGCCTAATAATATGCCTACTTCCTGCCAAACCTTACTTTCTTTTAAGCTGACATGCCCTAGCTTACTCCCTAAATATGCTGCCTCTTTAGCCAAGAATACCTTACTAAAACTATTATCAGAACCTGTTTTTTTAATATCTAACTCACAATTTTGTTTATTAGCTTGAAGATGAATTTGGCAAATCATTTTAGAGAGAGGCTCCAAAAATTCGATATTATCATCACGACATAGAAGATCAAAAAAGCGTGTATAAAAATAATCTCCCATAAGTGTCTCTAAAGCTATATTTTTCTCTGCCTTACAATGAATAAAAGATGCTAAAAATATAAATTGAAAGATTGTAGCCAGAGAAAGAGCTTTTTTACTTAAAAAAACTTTAGCATTTGCGCTAATTAAAACTAACGTAGGTAAAAATTTTTGATCAAGTTCACTTAAAGCAGGCCAATTAAAATCAGGAGTAAAGCGTTTGCGAAAGGTTATTTCTTTGTGTAAACGTTGGCGGACTTCCTCTAACTCAGGTTGTAATAATTTAAATAGGGCAGTCAAAATTAAAGCCCTCCTATTATTAATATAAAATAAAAATATATATATCAATTTTTTATTCTATTTAAAATGATTTATTCCTGCTGGTACTTGTCAACGTTTGTCTAATAAAAATACTACAGGCCGTGTATCCCCTTAAGATCTACACGGCCTGTTAACTACTACCTTTAGTTGTAGGTAATAAAATAAATATCCCTCCTACATATTTACCGCTGTTGCCTGGGAGGGTTCCAAAACGCCTCGTTCAATTTCATTAGCTCTAACTTCTTTAGCTTGGAACCTTTCAGTTAGATATCTACATGCATCCCAGGGGTTTACTTTCTCACCACATGTGAACACATCAACAGCTGCATAGCCTAATTCTGGCCAAGTATGAATTGCCAAATGAGATTCAGATATAACCACCACGCCACTTACACCCTGAGGGCTAAATTTATGAAAGCAAACCTCGCGAATTTCGGCACCTGCTTCTAAAGCTGCGTTTACCATAATCTCTTCGACTTTTTTTATGTCGTTTAAATATTCGAACTTGCATCCATAAATTTCTGCTAACACATGACGGCCCAATGCGCGCAATTATCATTCCTCCTAATATAAAATTTTACATGAATTCAACAAATCCAATTGTAACCGTACTACCCCCTTAATGTCAACAAAAAATATCTTATAAGGTTTAGGGATTATTATCACCGTTTTTCACTTGTTTTCACTTAATTTTTATAAAAATAACTTAGTACACTTATGTAAAGTATACCTTAATTTATAGTAGAAATATTTTCTTGTTAGAAAATAAATTAAGCAAAAGGATATTTATAATATGTGAAGTTGTCTTAATTAAGATTATATAGTTAGAGCTAACGTTTATATTCTTTCTCTATGTTAAATGAAAATTTAAAGCCAAAAACAACATTTAAAAATAATAAAAGCAGCAAAAATATGTTTTCTATATAACCTATTAATATATGCATCCAAGGATTATTAAAAACATTGGTCATATCTAATTCAATAAAATTTAATAATGGAGGAAGAATTATAAAATCACTTAACAAAAGTAAGCTAATATTTATCAATGTGGCTCTTATTGCGTTGTTCCAAGTTATTTTGCCTATTGTTTTTAGCAAAAACGAAAAAATGACCATTAAAACAAGAGTGTGAGTTAATAAAGATATCGGTATCTGGTAGTAATTCCATATCCCTCTGACTATCCATATAGCAATTCCATAAATTACTCCGATTTTTATAACAATCTTAAAATCACTTCTATAACCGAATAACCTTAAAGCAGTTACTACCATTAGAAATCCCTGTACAAAATATAAAAAAAATAAAACCCGTAAGTCTTCCAAAATAAACTACCCTTCTATTTACTTTATAAAGGTTAAAAACAAACACAAAACGGTGTTCTCAATGTGACCTATTAAAATATTAGAATAACACTATGAACCCCATAACTATAATTACGATAGTTACATATGTTTCTTACTAACCATATTATAATTGCAAAAATTAGTCCAAAAACTATAATATTGGAGTTCATTTGACAACAAGAAAAAGAATTAAAAATTATTAATACAATTAAAATACCTTGGATACTATACAAAAAAATTAGGACTAAAAAGTCCTTAAAAATTTGATTAACAAAATTCTTTTTCTCCCTCTGTTGCATTTTGGTAAACCTTTCTTATTACTTCAATAGCTTCTCTGGAACTCCTGGCTGATAGCCCCAGGAACCACTCGCAGCAGCAACATTAGCAAAAGCAATTAAAGTTAATAATCCAACTGCTAATGAAACAATGATACGTTTCACTATTAAACACCTC
>JASKKH010000050.1 GCA_030154265.1 Clostridia bacterium | reverse complement strand
ACGATTTGAAGAAGAACTCTTAAATATCGCTTAAACACATTGTCCTATATCATAAATATTTTTCACTAGGTGTTGCATTTAATATTGCAATTTAGCTATAATAATTAATTAAATATAAGATAATATTTCTAGCCAAAATAAGACAAGTCTTGAAACATTGTATTTGTGATGTTAATCTTTAATGTAAGGTGTGTATAATGTGAAAGGACTGGCGCAAAAAACGGAAAAAGTGACCGCCAGCCTATATGAGTGGGAACAAAGGTTTTGGCATCAGGGTATTAATTATATTTGTGGCGTGGACGAGGTGGGTCGTGGACCATTAGCAGGCCCTGTAACAGCAGCGGCAGTGATTTTAAGGCCAGGTGTATTTATTTCAGGGCTCAATGATTCAAAAAAGCTTTCACCCAATAAACGAGAGAAATTAGCTGATGAGATTAAAGAGAAAAGTTATGCATGGGCTGTTGGATGGTCTTCGGTTTGTGAAATTGATGCCCTTAATATTTTAATAGCATCGCGTTGGGCAATGAGTCGTGCTATATGTAATTTACAAATAAAGCCTGAATATTTGTTAATCGATGGTATAGCTTTGCCAAGTATTAATATACCCCAAAAAAAAATTATTGGTGGTGATAGTCTAAGTGCTTCTATTGCGGCGGCATCTATTTTGGCCAAAGTAGCTCGAGATGAGTTAATGACTTATTATGATAGCATTTTTAAGGGGTATGGTTTTGTGAATAATAAAGGTTATCCAACCAGTCAACATTTAAAGGCCTTAGAACTTTTGGGCCCTAGTCCTATCCACCGCCTAAGTTTTAGGCCTGTAATAAAGAAATAAATACATATTATTATTGTTATAATTATTGTCGCAAAAATACATAATTTTTGTTAATTAAAAGTAAAGGGGGTGCTAAAATGTTACAGCAGTATGGAATTATAGCTATATTTTTAATAGGTGGCGCTTTAACTGCTATTGCTGCTTTACTAGTTAACTGGATTATTCGTCCAAAGTTACCGCCTGTTGGCAGTAAATTAAACACTTATGAATGTGGTTTAGAGACCCAAGGGCCGACTTGGATTCAGTTTAAGGTTAGTTATTTTTTATATGCGTTAGTATTTTTGCTATTTGATGTTGAAACAGTTTTTCTTTATCCTTGGGCAGTTCGTTTTCAGGTTTTAGGACTATTTGCTTTTATAGAAATGATAATTTTTATTAGTATTTTAGTAATTGGCCTCTGGTATGCTTGGAAGGAGGGTGCATTGAAATGGCAATAGAAAGATTAAGACCACCGGAGCCGAATATACCGAAAAATGTTATATTATCAACGGTAGATTCTATGCTTAATTACTGTAGAGCCCATTCTTTTTGGCCGGTGACTTTTGGATTAGCTTGTTGTGCTATTGAAATGATGGCGGCAGGTGGTGCTCGCTATGATATTTCCCGTTTCGGTTATGAAGTATTCAGACCCTCACCCCGTCATGCTGATTTAATGATAGTTGCTGGTACGGTAACAAAGAAAATGGCTCCTTTAGTAAGACGTATCTATGACCAAATGCCAGCACCTAAATGGGTTATTGCTATGGGTAGTTGTGCTATTAGTGGGGGTCCTTTTGTTGATTCTTATAATGTAGTGCCTGGAGTAGATACAATTGTTCCAGTTGATGTATATGTTCCAGGTTGTGCTCCACGGCCAGAGGCGCTAATTAATGGTCTTTTGGAATTAAAGAAGAAGGTAATTAATCCTAATGTGGCGTTGGTGAAATAAAATGTATGAGAATATTGAACAATTACAATTATTTTTCCCAGAAGTTACTATAGAAAATGGCATTGATATGACTACGGTTAATGTACCGGTAGAGAAATTACTGCCAGTAATGAAACAATTGAAGGATAATTTTGGTTTTAACTACTTGGCTGGATTAACTGCTGTCGATTATAATGAAGAAGACAGGATAGAAGTGGCATACCATTTAATGGGAATACCTGAGGCCAAAGAAATACGGGTTAAAGTCAATCTCAATCGTGAAAAACCGGAAGTTTGTTCAGTTACTTCTATTTGGCCTGCAGCTAATGTTCAAGAACGTGAGACTTATGATTTACTGGGTGTAATTTTTAAAGGACACCCTAATTTAACCAGAATACTATGTCCAGATGATATGGTTGGTCATCCTTTGCGAAAGGATTTTAAGAAAGAAGGAGGTGAATAAACGATAATGGCTGAGAAAAATGGCAATTTACGTACAGAGGAAATACAGCTTAATATGGGGCCTCAACACCCCAGTACTCATGGTGTTTATAGAGCACTTTTAACACTTGATGGGGAAAGGGTTGTTGGGGTAGAGAATATCATTGGTTATTTGCATAGAGGTATAGAAAAATTAGCAGAGGATCGTACTTATACTCAATTTATCCCATATACCGATCGTCTCGATTATCTTGCTGGAATGCTAAATAATTTAGGTTATGTCCAAACCGTAGAAAAAATGATGGACATTGAGATACCTGAGCGGGCTGAGTATTTACGAGTTATTATGGCTGAATTGTCACGGATTGCCAGTCATATGATTATGATTGCCTCTATGGCTCTGGACGTATCAGGATGGACAGCATGGTTCCCACCTTTTAGAGAAAGAGAGCGTATTCTAGATCTATTTGAAATGGTCTGTGGATCGCGTTTGACTTTAAGTTATATGCGTATCGGTGGTGTTGCTAATGATATACCAGAGGGGTTTTTACCTAATTTAGAAAAGTTTCTGAATGATTTACCAAGGATGATTGATGAAGTAAACGGCCTTATAACTGGTAATGAAATATTTAAAGCTCGTTGTCAGGGTGTGGGTAAACTAGATTTAGATACAGCAATTGCTTATGGAGTTACAGGACCAAACCTGAGGGCTTCTGGATTACCTTTTGATTTACGTAAGGCTAAACCCTATGGTATATACGATCGATTTGAGTTTGATGTACCAACCCTAAATAATGGGGATAGTTATGATCGCTTTGTTATTCGTTTATTAGAAATAGAACAAAGTGCAAAAATCATTCGGCAGGCTATTTCCAATTTGCCTGATGGGCCAATAAAAGCTAAAGTGCCTAGGGTAATTAAATTACCTAAAGGAGAAGTCTATCACCAAATTGAAGGTGCTAAAGGTATACTAGGCTTTTATTTAGTAAGTGATGGTGGAACTAAACCATATCGTTTGCATATTCACAGCCCTTCATTTGTAAATCTGGGTGTTTTACCTTTGATAAGTATAGGAGAAACTGTTCAGGATTTTGTTGTTAATATTGCTTCTATCGATATTGTCTTAGGTGAAGTAGATCGATGATAAGAAAAACATTATTTTCGAGGAGAGGATAAATGGCCATGGAAGGGATATTTACCGGCATTGCCGCCTCCATGCGGGAACTTCTGGCCGGGGCACCGCCATGGTTAGAGAACCTGAGTATGGGGTTCCTATACCTGGTTGGAGTATTGGCCTTTATTTTTCTAAATGCCCTTTACTTAATATATCTAGAACGTAAGATTAGTGCTTATATGCAGCAGCGGATAGGGCCTAACCGTTTAGGTCCCCATGGACTTTTACAATCTGTAGCTGATGCAGTAAAACTCTTAGGTAAAGAAGATATTATTCCGCGTGGGGCTGATAAGTGGGTTTTCCTGATTGCTCCAATATTAATATTTATTCCCGCGACAATGTTATACGCTGTTATACCCTTTGGTAAAGGAATGATAGCAGCTGATTTGAATATTGGGGTGTTTTATTTCTTAGCAGTTGCTTCAACTACAACTATTGCTATTTTAATGGGCGGATGGAGTTCTAACAATAAATATACTTTGTTGGGAAGTATGCGCTCTGTAGCCCAGATGGTAAGTTATGAAATTCCCTTGACTTTTTCTGTCTTAGGCGTGGTTATGCTAGCAGGTTCATTACAGACTTCCCAAATTGTAATGGCCCAAGAAAAAGTATGGTACGTTTTATTACAACCTGTGGCTTTTATAATTTTCTTTATTGCCGCTACGGCTGAAGTTAACCGTGCTCCTTTTGACTTAGTTGAAGGTGAGCAGGAGCTTATTGCCGGTCCTTATACCGAATATACCGGGATGCGTTTTGCCTTGTTTTACTCATCAGAGTATGCCAATCTGGTTAGCGTATCTGCTTTGGCAGTTACTTTATTTTTAGGAGGTTGGCATGGGCCCTGGTTACCATCTTGGCTATGGTTTGTTATCAAGCTTTATATTATGATCTTTATCTTTATGTGGGTTCGTTGGACTTTTCCACGTATCCGTATTGATCATTTACTAAGTTTTAACTGGAAAGTATTATTGCCTTTATCCTTAGCTAATATTCTAGTTACTGGTGTAGGAATAAAAATCTATCAGTTATTAACTCTAGGGAGGTGGTAGGATGTTTGGGAAAGGATTATTAAAGGGTTTAAGTATTACCTGGCATAATTGTTTTGGAAAGGCAGTAACAGAACAGTATCCCGAACGTAAACCCAATCTACCTCCGTCTTCTCATGGTTGTCTATTCTTGGAAAAAGATAAATGTATTGCCTGTGGCTTATGTTCTAAGGCTTGCCCTAATAACGTTATTACTATTGAAAGTGAACGTGGTGAAGACAAAAAACGTAAGCTTACAGGTTATAGAGTTAAATTAGGTCAGTGCCTGTTTTGTGGACTATGTGTTGAAAGTTGTCCTAAAGACGCTTTACACTGGCGACCTGATTTTGAACACGCGTGTTATCGTCATGAGGATACGGAACATGATTTATTTGCGGGTTCAGAAGCGGAGGTGAGGAAGGGTGCTTAGTACCAGTACCAGTACTCTAGTCTTTTGGTTTTTAACAATATTAATAGTAGCTTCCGCTTTAGCAGTTGTATTATTAAGAAATATAGTTCACAGTGCTTTATTTTTAATTTTGACCTTTGTTGGGATAGCTGGTATATACATTCTACTTAATGCTGAATTTTTAGCGGCTGTTCAGATATTGGTATATGCTGGAGCTATTGCAATTCTTGTAGTATTTGCTGTTATGTTGACCCGCAGAGGCGATATCTCAGAAAGTAATTTATTCAATAAAAATTACTTAGCTGCAGGTGTCTTATGTTTAGCTTTATTTATTCTTAACACTTTTTTAATTGGACAAACTTTTTGGACAATTAAGTCCGGTGAACCTCCGTTAAATAACGTTGGAGCAATTGCCGATGCTTTCTTAGGTCGGTATGTGTTACCTTTTGAAGTAGCAGCAGTATTATTACTTGTTGCAATGGTTGGTGCAATATTGTTGGCGAGGGGAGTGAATCAAGACCAGTGATAACATTAAATCACTACCTGGCCTTAGGTGGAATGCTTTTTTGCATAGGTCTTTATGGAGCATTGGCTAAAAAAAATGCGATTGCAATTTTAATGGGAATCGAGTTAATGCTCAATGCCGTAAATATTAATTTAGTTGCTTTTAACCATTACTTAGAACCTTCCAAGGTAGTAGGTCAGGTATTTGCTATCTTTGTTATTGTTGTGGCTGCGGCAGAAGTTGCTGTTGGTTTAGCGCTGGTCTTAAATATATACCGTCGGCGTTTGGAAAGTAATGTTGATGATTTTAACTGGCTTAAATGGTAAGTGACTAGAAGGCAGGTGATATTTCTGTGATAAATAATGCATGGTTAATTCCCGTTTTTCCCGCTATTGCATTTCTCATAATTGTATTTTTAACACGTAGGGTTCAATTATTAAGTGCTTTAGTGGGGATTGTTGCTATCGGGACTAGTTTTATTATGTCTATCGGAGTTTTACGTGAAGTTTTGGTTAACGGGATATCAATGGAAAACCCTGTAGAATATGCATTTACTTGGTTAGGGATACCCGGTTACTTAAAAATAGAAGCTGGGGTATTAATTGATCCTTTAACGGCCGTAATGCTATTCGTTGTTACTTTAGTAGCCTTTTTGGTAAATATTTATTCAGTTGGATATATGCATGGAGAACCCGGTTTTTCAAGCTTTTTCAGTTACTTGGCTCTATTTGGTGCATCAATGCTTGGGCTCATTTTAGCCAATAACTATTTTATGATATTTTTCTTTTGGGAGCTTGTAGGACTCTGTTCATATCTTTTGATAGGTTTTTATTACCACAAACATTCAGCAGCTCGAGCAGGCCTTAAGGCCTTTGTTACTAATAGGGTAGCTGATTTTGGTTTCATGTTAGGATTTTTTATTTTATTTGCCATCTTTGGTACTTTTAATTTCAGGGAATTAGCTACAGCTATTCCTAATTATCAAGATACTGCATTTTTAGCTATAGCAGCAACTTTAGTATTTGTTGGTCCAATTGGTAAATCAGCTCAGTTCCCTTTGCACGTTTGGTTACCTGATGCTATGGAAGGACCTACACCAGTTAGTGCTTTAATCCACGCTGCTACAATGGTGGCGGCAGGTGTTTATTTACTAGCTCGAGCTTTTGTGCTTTTTGCTAGTTTACCAACCGTTATGTTAATAGTTGCCTATGTAGGTGGTTTTACAGCCTTTTTTGCTGCAACTATTGCTATTACGCAAAGTGATATTAAGAGGATACTCGCTTATTCAACACTAAGTCAGTTAGGTTACATGGTTATGGCTATGGGTGTTGGCAGTATGACGGCAGGTATGTTTCATCTAATGACACATGCATTTTTTAAAGCGTTGCTCTTCTTAGGTGCTGGTAGTATTATTCATGCCCTAGAAGAACAAGACATATTCCGCATGGGCGGTATATATAAGGACATGAAGGTAACGGTGAGTACCTTTATTATTGCCTCTTTAGCTTTGTGTGGAGTTCCACCTTTAGCTGGTTTCTGGAGTAAGGATGAAATATTAGCTGGAGCATTGAATCACGGCTTTACAGGACTTTATGTTCTGGGTACCGTTGTAGCATTTTTAACTTCGTTATATATGTTCCGATTGATTTTTATAGCCTTCTTTGGTAAAAGAAGAGCTGGTCTTCATGGTCATGAGTCTCCCTTTACTATGACATTACCTCTGCTTATTTTAGCAGTACTTTCAATTGTTTCGGGTTTTGTGGGAGCACCCTTTGTCAGTCATGGGTTTAGTAGTTTAGTGTACTATGGAGAACCTCACCATGTAGTTCCTAATTATGGAGTTATGGGCATTTCAGTTTTAGTAGCTTTAGCTGGTATTTTTGTAGCTTGGGTATTGTACGGACGTCCCAGTGATGTACCCACGAAGATTAAGCATCGTTTTCCCTTTATCTATAATTTATTAGTAAATAAATATTATATCGATGAAGTCTATATGTGGTTATTTAGAAGGGTAATATTAGGAGTTTCATATATTTTGAATTGGCATGATCGTCATGTAGTAGACGGTATATTTGACGGTGTTGGTAGGTTGACTCGTGCATCGGGTCATAAGCTACGTTATATCCAGACGGGTAACTTACAAACATATGCACTAGTTATTTTCTCTGCTGTAGTAATAATTACTCTTTGGATAGCAACACCGGTGTTTGGAGGGATGCTTCAGTGAACTTTCCCATCTTAACGGCTATAATGCTGGCACCGGTATTTGGATTATTGATAATTCTTGCAATACCGGCGAGGGAACACCTTACCATAAAAATCACAGCGGCTGTGTCAACTTTTGTTTCCTTGGTGTTAGCTATTTATGCCTATGTAAAATATGATTATGCCAATGGAGGTATGCAGTTTCTACAGGACATATCCTGGGTACCATCATTTGGTATTAACTACTCAGTAGGGGTAGATGGAATTAGTGTTCCACTTGTTTTACTTACTGCTATAGTTATTTTCACTGGTGTATTTGCATCATGGGATATGACTAATAGGGTTAAAGAGTTTTTTGTATTTTTGTTATTGTTGGTTGCAGGGGTATTTGGTGTTTTTATTAGTCGCGATTTGTTTTTCTTCTACCTTTTCTTTGAAGTGGCTGTTATTCCGATGTATTTATTGATTGGTGTTTGGGGAAGTACACGTAAAGAGTATGCAGCTATGAAATTAACGCTGTATCTCTTGGTAGGTAGTGCACTTGCATTAATTGGTATAATTGCACTCTTCCTTTATGCGGCCAATCAATTGGGTTATCCGACTTTTGATATTCAGACATTAGCTACAGTAAATTATGACATTGGCTTCCAGAAATTTGTCTTCTTCTTAATGCTACTTGGCTTTGGTGTATTAGTTCCTATTTGGCCTTTTCACTTATGGTCTCCAGATGGCCATGTGGCTGCACCAACAGCTGTAAGTATGCTTCATGCCGGTGTTTTAATGAAATTGGGTGGTTACGGTCTGATTAGAGCAGGAGTCTTTCTTTTCCCGGAAGGGGCCAAGTATTGGGCACCTTTAATTGCTGTTCTTTGTATTGTCAACGTAGTTTATGGTGCTATGATAGCCATGGTTCAAAGAGATTTAAAATTTGTTATTGGTTATAGTAGTGTCAGCCATATGGGCTACGTTCTGTTGGGTATAGCTTCACTTAACGTTTTGAGTATTAATGGTGCTGTTTCACAGATGTTTGCTCACGGTATCATGACAGCTCTATTCTTTACTGTTGTAGGTAATATTTATCATAAGGCACATACCCGGGAAATTGCACGGTTCGGTGGGTTAGCTCACCAGATGCCCAGATTAGCTTCAGCATTTATTATTGCCGGGTTAGGTTCATTAGGATTGCCTGGACTTAATAACTTTGTATCTGAGTTTCTTATCTTTATGGGTTCTTTTACTCACCAACAAGCTATTTTTGGTGGTTTAATAACTTTTAGAACTCTATCTATCTTAGCTATTTCAGGTATTGTTATTACAGCAACTTATGTTTTAAGAGTTGCTATGAAAACATTTTTTGGTCCACGTAAACCAGAATGGGATTATCTTAAGGATGCACATGGTGTAGAGATGGTACCAATTGCCATTTTAGTTGGTACTCTAATACTTTTCGGTTTACTACCTTCCTTACAAATTGATGTCATCAATAGCGGTGTTGCCCCGCTCGTAGCCAAAATTGAAGCTGCGAAGGCGATAGGGGGTATCTTTTAATGGTGAATGTACAAATTTTGATTATTGAAATTCTTATGGCTGTTTTTGGCTTAGGAATATTATGTATGGGACTTTTAGTTCCACGTGATAGTCGCCGTGGAATTGGTTACGTAACTGCTGTTGGTTTGGCGGTTCTACTTATATTGGCTTTTGTAATGAGGGATGCAAGTGGGGTATTTCTAAATAGTTATATTATTGATCCTTTCGGAAACTATTTTAAAATCTTGTTTTTAGCAGCAGCACTACTGACAGCAGTATGTTCTTTTGAATATGTAGAAAAGACGGGGATGAACCAAAGTGAGTATTATTCATTATTGGTACTAGCAACACTAGGTATGATGATCCTATCGTCTTCAGGTGAGTTGATTAGTCTTTATCTGGGTCTTGAATTAATGACCATTACATTTATTATTCTGACTGGATTTCACCTAGATAATTCTAAATCTGCTGAGGCTGGGATTAAATATTTATTACTTGGTGCTTTGTCCTCAGCCATCTTCTTATACGGTTTGAGTTTGGTTTATGGAGCTACCGGTAGTACAGTTATTAAACAGATTGGTTTTGTTGTGGCTACTAATGGTGCTAGTCCTGCTCTTGTTTTGGGGACAATTTTCTTACTTGCAGGTTTTGCGTTTAAGGTAACGGTTGTGCCTTTTCATATGTGGTCACCTGACGTTTATGAAGGGGCTCCAACACCAGTTACAGGTTTTCTTTCAGTAGCTTCTAAAGCAGCAAGTATTGCGGCTCTTTTTAGGGTATTTTTTGTTGCCTTACCTTCTCTTAATAGTTTTTGGGTGCAACTTTTTATAGTTTTAGCTGTTTTAACCATGGTCTTAGGAAACTTGGTTGCTATACCTCAAACAAATATTAAGAGGCTTTTAGCATATTCAAGTATTTCCCAGGCTGGATATTTATTACTGGGTATTGTCTCCTTTTCAGTTCTAGGTGTTGGAGCAGTTATGTACTATTCAATGCTCTATGTGTTTGGAAATATGGGAGCTTTTATGGCGGCTACTGCTTTCTATAATAGTGATAGTAGTGATGAAATTGAGGATTACAGTGGTTTGGCTCAGCGTTCACCATTAATTGCTGCTGTAATGTTATTTTCATTGCTATCATTAGCAGGAATACCCCCAATGGCAGGTTTTATAGGGAAGTTCTATTTGTTCATGTCTATCATTTCTAGAGGATATATTTGGCTTGCTATTTTAGGTATTCTATTGAGTATGGTATCTGTATACTACTATTTAATGGTGGCTAAATCTATGTATTTAGGTGCTCCACCTGAAGGAAGTAAAACAATTCGGGTTAACTCCAGTCTCCAGATAGCCATGGTTGTATCTCTATTAATTTTATTTGTATTAGGAATTTACCCAACTCCTTTGACTAATTATGCAATGAATACTGCAGTAACCTTCTTTATGCCGTAATTGATGGCAAAGTGGGGGGTTTTTTTAAAACATGACTAATGTGAAGCGGCGTCGCGGATTAATTGGAGAAGCGGCTGCCGCTAATTTTTTAAATAGCAAAGGATATAGAATTATTGTACGTAATTTTCGGTGTTCACTAGGGGAAGTTGACATAATAGCGCAAGATGGCAAAGAAATAGTTTTTATTGAGGTACGAACGCGTTCCTCTACATTTTATGGTACTCCTCAAGAATCAGTTGATGTACGAAAGCAGTATCGTCTTCGTCTCCTGGCCAATTATTACTTGTGTCAGAACGGCCTAACAGAAATCCCTTGCCGATTTGATGTGGTTGCAGTGCAGTTAAATAGAGAAGATAAGGTTACAAATATTGAAGTTATAAAAGGTGCTTTTTAGCTGGGAAAAAAGTATCCCGTATCACTACAAAAGTGGTACGGGATTAACTATTTATAACTGCGATTTATAATATATTAAGTGTGGCTAAAAAATTGGAAAAAGACTTTTGACATATTCCTTAGTTGAGTCCTTATAATTGTGTAAAAAGGTTTTCTGAAAAATAAAGAGAGCCATTTATCAAATTCCTCAGTTAGAATAAAGGTGCAAACAATAACTA
>JASKKH010000049.1 GCA_030154265.1 Clostridia bacterium | reverse complement strand
GCTGCTTAAACCTCCTGAGCATCCGCGAATTATAAAACCAACCACGGATAAACCTGGGGTTTAGGAACCCCACGGCTTCAGCCGTGGGAGGATGTCAGAGAAAAACCAGGGACATTATAGAAAAGAGGGGATAGCAATGGAGCAGTTAAAAGAAAAATTACAGCAGATTGACGGCAGGGGATATAAAGCCTATAAGCATATTAAAGGTACCTACCGGGGTGATGGGTTCTTTCTACACATTGACCATGTTCAAGGGGATCCCTTTGCCCCCCCATCCCGCATTCGAGTAGAGATACCCAAACATATTGCTCAATATCAAGAGAACTGGTACCAAACGGAGCATAGAAGAACAGCCTTTGAAGATTTTTTGGCAAGGCAGACTGCCGAAGCAATCCGCCTGCATGGTACAAATAAGCGGGGTTCCGGTAAGAGTGGTCTAATCCTGATTGATGCACCCGGTCAGGAAATACTGCCACGGACGGCGGTAAAGGTCAATGACCGGAAGCTTGAGATTCGACTCTCTATTGGACTACCTGCAAAAGGCAGGACGATTCTAGGAAGACAAGCGTTACAAATCTTTTGTCATGACCTCCCTCATATTATTGCAAAGGCAATCCACGGTTTTGACCGGAGTTGTTTACTTAGACATTTAGAACTGGTCGATCAGCAGCAGGCCATTCGTCAATATTTACAGGATCATGGATATATTTGTTTTGTTGCCAATGGATCTGTTTTGCCAAGGGAAAGCAGCATTAGTAATAAACCATTAAAAGGAAACCGGGTTATTCCTTTTCAATCACCGCCTTCTCTGGAAATAGAAATCCCGCTTCCCCATCGAGAACCCATAAGGGGAATGGCAATTCCTCAAGGGGTTACGCTGATTGTTGGTGGTGGGTACCATGGGAAAAGTACGCTTTTAAAAGCTATTGAGCGAGGGGTGTACAATCATATAGCCGGAGACGGACGGGAATATGTCGCCACCGATTCAACGGCTTTAAAAATCCGGGCAGAAGACGGAAGAAGGGTGGAAAAAGTGAATATCTCCCCTTTTATTTCTAACTTACCCTTCGGAAAAGATAGCATCCGGTTCTACACCGAAGATGCCAGCGGTAGTACCTCCCAGGCCGCCAATATCATGGAGGCTCTGGAGATGGGATGTCGGGTTTTACTCATTGATGAAGACACCAGTGCTACCAATTTTATGATCCGTGATGCCCGCATGCAGGAGTTAGTGGGTAAAGAAAAGGAACCTATTACACCCTTTATCGATAAAGTACGGCAGTTATATAAAGAATACAAGGTATCGACTGTGCTGGTTCTTGGCGGTTCCGGCGACTATTTCGAAGTGGCGGACAAGGTTATCATGATGGATGAATACCGACCTGTGGATATGACAGAAAAGGCCAGGGCTATTGCAAAAAGAATTGATTTAATCCGGGTGAATGAAGGTGGCCAGGCATTCGGTGAAATTACCCCTCGTATCATTAAACCACAAAGTTTTAAAGTATTTAGTGACAGGAAAGAAAAGGTGGATACCCGGGGATTAAATAAGATCCTATACGGAGCTACTGAAATCGACCTTTCTTACGTGGAACAGTTAGTAGACTCCAGCCAAACTCGTGCCATTGCTCTGATGATGCGATACATTTCTAATCATTTGGCGGATGGATCCCTCTCCCTTTCCTCCATCATTGACAGGCTTTATAAAAAGATTCTAGAGGAGGGGTTAGAAGTGATTTCCCCTTATTTTGGCAAGCATCCAGGCGACTTGGCCTTCCCCCGCAAGTTTGAGTTAGCTGCAGCCATTAATCGTCTAAGGACCCTTCAAGTGAGATAGCTCTGGGAAAAGAAATAAGCAATGACATAATTTCTTTCTAATAACTTATATTCAAAACTATAAAAAAACAAGGGTCGATACAAGAGACAAGTAAAATACTTGAGAATACTTGAAAGGTTATCTCATTTATGTAACGGGAGAACTACAGGAAGGCATAACCTTGTGAAACTTTGCAAAAAAATGATGGCTTATGATAAAACTCTGGGAGAGTTCTTAAAAGACATGGTTTTCGTTAATACTTTTTGTATTGAAACCAGATACCCAGCGATTGACCCTTTGGTTGTCAGTAAAGAGGATGCTGAAGAGTGTTTCAGAATAGTTGAGAGAGTGATAACGAGAATTGATGAAATGATAAGCAAAAAATAAAATTTTTCCGTAATTCAAGGTAATCCAGAGATTGAAAAAAGGATTAATGAAATGTATGAAAATATCGATAAGGCACCTGAAGAACTTAAAACTAACTGGGACCCAAGAATTATTGTATTTATAAATCGAGCCTTAAAGAACTATAATGAAAATAGTAATAAAAATAACAAACAGTAGAGTTTAGACAGAAATTGACTAATGGAGGAGAGGGAGCCTTTAATAAACATTGATACTTGCCTATACCTCCTTAAGACATGATATTTTCTATTTTTACTTTTACTGTTTTATTAAATATGAAGTTGATGTTCCTCGTTAAAAAAAGTCTTATAACCTAATTGAACAAATAGAATAACTGTCAATGCGACACTTCCGAGTACTCCGAGCATAATTACTATCTGGTATTTGATAGCAATAACAGGGGAAACTCCAGAAAGAACCTGGCCGGTCATCATTCCAGGTAAAAATACAATACCCATTCCAACCATAGAATTAATCGTAGGAAGAATAGCGGAATCAAAGGCATTATCTACTATCGGTTTTGCTGCCATTTTAGGTGTTGCCCCAAGCATTAATGCCGCTTCTATTAAGTGTTTTTGTTCATTTATTCCATCTACAAGTTTTTTCACCCCGAGAGAAATTCCCGTCATAGAGTTTCCAATAATCATTCCTGCAATAGGTATAAAATATCTTGGTTCATACCATGGAGATAGATTAATCACAACAAGTATGAAGTAAAAGAGACTCAAAATCGTTCCAGTTACCATTGAAAATGCAATAACTTCTTTGATTTTCTGTGTAAGTTTTACTTTTACACGTTTAAAAATATTATAAACCGCAAAAACCTCCATAATACCTATAACCAGTATTGTATATAGTGGATGGCTGTTATTGAAGATATAAACAAGAATATACCCGGTTAAAATCAATTGCAATGTCATTCTTAAAGTAGAAATAAGTATTTCTTTTTCCCTCGGAATTCCTTTAATTCTAACAATAAATAATAAAACGACAACAAAAATATAGGCTGCTGCCATTTGCCATATTTGCAGATCAATTACATTATCCACAGATTACCATCCTTACTGATTTATTACTTTGCCTTTTCTAATTTCAAAGATGTTGTCAGCAAAAGTTTTTGCAATTTTTTTGGAATGAGTAACCATAATTAGTGTTTGATTCATTTTCTTTGTGTAACGAACTAACTTTTCTATAATAATTTGCTCCGTATCTTCATCTAATGCAGATGAAGGCTCATCTAATAAAAATACTTCAGGTTCCATTAAAATTACCCTTGCAAGGGCTAATCTTTGCTTTTCGCCGCCAGATAAATTTTCAGCACTTTCGGTTAGGTCTTTATTTAGGTGAACCATGTTAAGAATTTCAAATATTTTTTTGTCTGATACTAATTGTTTTTCGGAGAATTTCAGACCAATTAGCAGGTTATCTTTAACAGTCCCAGGGAAAATAGCAGGTACCTGGGGAAGCATAACAACATTTCGCCTTAATTCAATGGAGTCCATTTTTTTTAGCAAACGGTCATTATAATATATTTCTCCTTGCGTGCAACTTATTAGTTTATTCAAAAGTTTTAACAATGTAGTTTTACCGCTTCCACTTTTACCTAAAATACAAGTTATTTTATTTTTGGGAATATAAAGTTTATCGATGTCTAAAATATTTTTATATTTAACTCCCTCCAAACGGAACATATAAAAACTCTCCCTTATATTTCAACAAAGTTAACTTTTAATTCCTTGAAGAATTCTTAGGCTCTTTTGTTTGGCTTCTTCCAAATACTCATTTTCTGTACTTATCATTCCTATCTTTTTTGATAAGCCGTTTGATTTCAAGTTGTGAACTTTTGGATTATAGTTCCAAACACTATTTTAACCATGTTCTTAAAGGTTCTTCTATAATACAGTAATCGAAAAAAAGGTTCTTTTTTTAAAAAATGTACTATATGGAAGATAAAACGAAGAAACCAATTTAGTAAAATTTGTTCCTGTTTATAGTATAATCTAAATTTATATTGAGAAGAATAATAAATTTATTTAAACCAAATATTAAAATGACAAAGAAGACCCTTTATGGTGAAAGTATATCATCTTTGGGTATGACTGGGTGTATGTTTTTTAACAAAAATATAGGGACCTTTACGGCCCCTTAGAAAAAATAAAAGGAGGTTCTTAAATTACGTGTTGGGGATTACAAAACTGTCTAGTAAATTTTACATATCCCACTTCCTTCCTTGTTATGATATAAGTTTCAAATTGTGTGTACAGCCTCGTAAATGGAAGAAATTTGAGAGGAGGTTTATAGGCTGTAGTACTTAATAACAGATTTTAAATATTTTTCCGGTTTATTTTTTGGGTGATTAGGAATATATAATTGTTTTTGTTTAATGCAAAACTAAAAGACCTCGACTTCCGACAAAAAGTCAAGGTCTTCAAACCAATCTAATAATATAGTTCAGTTTGTATTAACCTTTCACCGGAAGGTAATACATCCACTACTCAAGCAGGTTTCCTGACTCATGGCCATCATTGCCTTCGCCTTCCCAGGGGTTTTACCCCAGTGGCTTAAAGAAGACAATTAACCATTCACAGTGGCCGGACCGTCCGGGAATTTCACCCGGTTCCCTATTCTTGAGCAGGCAATTATAAAATTTTAATAAAATGTAATCTTACCAATAAAAGTAACTTCTGCATTACTAGAATAGCATTAATATGAAATAAAGTCAACGATTTATTTTTTCCAAATTATCTGACATACTATGTCAAATTAGCAACAGTAGAATCTTATTTTTGAGAATGTAATAAGGTAAATTGTAAGTACTTCCAAAGTAAGGGTGTCTGTGGTGATTTTTTATTAAAAATTGCTTATTTTATAAAAGGCTTGTATTAAGAAAATCAGGGATTTTAAGAAGCAGTGGAAACAATTAATTGGTTTTTAAAATCATATAACTGACGTAAGACATAAAATACTAGACATTTTATATAGGTTATGCTACAATTCCAATAAAGTTAATATAAGCCAAGTAAATGTAGGGAAGTCAGTGCAAATCTGACACGGTCCCGCCACTGTAAGGGGGAGTAAAGTACCAATTATGCCACTGAGTAATATCGGGAAGGCGGTGCTTATACAGTGATCCCAAGTCAGGAAACCTGTTTGCTTGGAAACCTTACTCCTACGGAGGATAGGGGGGGTTAGTCGACTACTGGCTTACAAACCCTCTGCTTTTTCTGTAGGAGCAGAGGGTTTTAATTTTTGCCTTTAGGTTAGATGGTGGTCTAAAAACTTTATATGGAGTAGGTGCACGGTCTCGAGAAGACCGGGCTTAAATGTTACCGCGGTTAGGAAAGAGGTTGACCAAAGCGCCTTTTACGGGAAACTTGGTTAACTAATGATTTCCTGACAACAGGTTAGCCTATCCAAATTCCACCAGGGTAAAACCCGGGGAGGTGGTAATGGTAAAGGTATGCCTGTTTAGCGGCAAGCTTTTCTCCCCGGCAACGTAGCCGGGGTTTAATTTTTGCAGGGAGGATATACATACCTTGGTTTTGGTTGTAGGAAACACTAGTGAAGGACGACAATTAATTCGCTCTCTATGTCATGCAGGCTATCAAATCATTGCTTGGACTAATAGTACTTATGGGGAACATCTGGCCCAGCAGGATGGAGCATCGATAATAGTAACCAACCCTCTAACAGAAGATAATTTAACTAGCTTAGTAAAAGATAAAAAGTTAGAAGCAATCATTGACGCTACCCTGCCTTATCCTAATCAAGAGTCCCGAATCCTTGAAAACTGGTGTCAGCACAATAAAATAAGTTATTTACGCTTTTTACGAGCTGAAACCCAGTTACCTCATGATAAACTTATTCACCAGGTAAAAACTTGGGAGGAAGCAGCACGTACTGCTGCCAAACTTGGAAATACAATTTTTTTAACAACAGGTACTAATAATTTGGAAGTATTCGTAAAAAATCCAGCCCTAAAAGGTAAACGTATTGTTGTTAGGGTGTTACCAGAACATCGGGTAATCAAAAAATGTCAGGATTTCGGTTTAACGCCCCGAGAGATTGTCGCGATGCAGGGGCCTTTTTCAAAAGATTTAAATAGGATTTTATTTAAAACCTTTAAGGCGGATGTCATTGTTACCAGAGATGCCGGGCCTTCAGGCGGGACTGATTCTAAAATATCTGCTGCTCTTGCTTTAAAAATACCGGTTGTTATTATCAAGAGGCCGGTAATCAAATATCGTTACCCGGTTTATTCAGTTGAAGAAGCTATTGCTTTACTTAGAAAGATTTCACCATTAAAAGAAGTCTAGGAGGCATTGTCAATGTTTCGCCGTACAACATGGTTGACTCTCTATTTTCTGTTCGCCATAGCCGTAATGGCCCAACCAGCTTATGCTATGCATATCATGGAAGGTTTCTTACCATTTAATTGGGCAGCCTTATGGTTTATAGTTGTCCTACCTTTTTGGTTTTGGGGTCTACGTTCGATCCAGAAAAATATTAAAAGTAATCCCAGTCTAAAAATGCTATTGAGTCTGGCAGGAGCTTATACTTTCGTCTTGTCAGCCCTAAAGCTTCCTTCAGTAACTGGCAGCTGTTCCCATCCTACAGGGGTAGGCTTAGGAGCGATCCTCTTCGGCCCAGCGGCCATGAGTGTCTTGGGGGGTATTGTTCTTCTTTTCCAGGCCCTTTTACTGGCCCATGGCGGTTTAAGCACCTTGGGGGCTAATACCTTTTCCATGGCCGTCGTTGGACCATTTGTTGCTTACGGCATTTACCGGCTAGTGCGCAAGTTAGGGGGTTCAATGGCTATAGCCGTATTCTTGGGTGCTACCTTGGGCGACCTGATGACCTACGTTACAACTTCTATACAACTGGCATTGGCTTTTCCGGCCCAGCAAGGGGGAGTACTGGCTTCCATGATAAAATTCATGGGGATCTTTGCCACCACGCAGCTACCCCTTGCCATTAGCGAAGGTGTTTTAACAGTCATTGTTTTCAATTTACTATCAACTTATAATAAAAATGAATTACAGGACCTGGCTGTTTTATCCAAGGAGGTGCACCAGTAATGAATATTGCTCAAAAAAATTTTATTTTATTCCTATTAGTTATCTTCCTGGCGGTTATACCTTTCTTGTTCCAAAACGGTGCTGAATTTGCTGGTGCAGACGCGCAGGCGGAACAGGCTATTACCCAAATCCAACCTGATTATAAACCCTGGATTGAACCTATCTGGGAACCCCCCAGCGGGGAAGTAGAATCCTTCCTTTTTGCTGCCCAGGCAGCCATCGGCAGTGGTATTGTTTTCTATTTCTTGGGTTACAGCAAAGGGAAAAAACACCGGGAGCAAAAATAAATGTTCACCATTGACCAGTATGCCTATACCAACCGGCTAAGAGTTATCCACCCGGGTGAGAAAATGGCCTTTGCCTTAATAACCCTTCTTATTGCCCTGATTGCACCTAACCTTGTAATCCCGGCCATCATTATATTTCTGATGGCCGGGATTACCATTGGAGTTGCAAGGATACCAGTCCGTTTTTACCTAAAGCTTTTTTTGGTACCCTTTTCGTTTTTAATTGCTGGGATAGCCATGATAGCCCTCATTATAACAACCCAGTCTTTAGCTGTAACTAAAGGAATTACTTTTCTGGGATGGACCATAGGCGTTACTCCAGCCAGTATTCAACTGGCTGGAAAAATATTTTGCAAATCCTTGGGGGCTGTATCATGTCTATATTTTCTTTCTCTGACAACTCCAATGACAGAAATAATTTCTGTACTTAGAAAGCTCCATGTTCCAGCTTTGTTAGTGGATTTAATTAGTCTAAACTATAGATTTATCTTTGTCCTTCTTTCCACCGTAGACGATATTTACACTGCCCAGGCTTCCCGCCTTGGATATGTTTCCCTGCGAACTTCGTATTACTCGCTAGGGCATCTGGCCGTCAACCTTTTTATCAAGACTTATAAACGATCAAGGGAGTTGTTTGTAGCTTTAACATCCCGAGGTTACAATGAAGAGTTAAAATTTTTAGAGGTTAACTATCCTTTTTCCTGGCTTTTTTTATTCCTGGCTGCCGGCCTTGATTTAGCGCTAATAAGCTTGACGATAATTTCCTGGAGGTGAGTTTTTTTGGCTGCTATTCTAGAAGCCAAAGCAGTTAAATTTACATATCCTGACGGTACCCAGGCTTTAAAAGGGGTAACTTTAGATATTCCGGAAGGTAAAAAAATTGCTGTTCTGGGTTCCAACGGTGCTGGCAAGTCAACCCTTTTCCTTCATTTTAACGGTATCCTGAGACCTCAAGAAGGTGATATTTACTTTGCTGGGACGAAACTCAGTTATAACCATAATGCTTTGAAAAAATTGCGCCAGCATGTAGGTATTGTATTTCAGGATCCTGACAGCATGCTCTTTTCGGCCAGTGTCCTCCAGGAAATTTCTTTTGGACCTTTAAATCTTGGCCTTGACAGGGGACAAGTATTGTCAAGGGTCCAAAAAGCTATGGAAGCAACTGGAATTACAAATCTTAAGGATAAACCAACTCATTTCTTAAGTTACGGCCAGAAAAAGCGGGTAGCTATTGCTAGCGTCCTGGCCATGGAACCTGAAGTTATTATTTTTGATGAGCCGACAGCCTACTTGGATCCCAAATCAATCAAGGAAATAATAGCTTTGCTGGAAACTATAAACCAGCAAGATAAAACAATTGTTTTATCAACTCATGATGTGGATATTGCCTACTCGTGGGCCGATTACACTTACGTCTTGGCCCAAGGCCAGGTAATCGGTAAAGGGAAGCCCGAAGAAGTCTTTCAAAATGCCAGCCTTCTTGAAACCGCGGACCTCACCCGTCCCTGGATACTGGATGTTTATGAAGGCTTAAAGAAAAAGGGCTGGCTGCCAGTGACGGCACCAGTACCTAAAAATAAAGCTGAACTTTTAGAACTTATTCCTTGCAAATCAAACTAGTTATTTAAAGCTAACAAAAGGGGCTATCCCTCTACTTTTGGGATAGCCCCTTTAAATTAATTAACCTATTTTTACTTCATATTTCTTTCTTAATTCATTGCTTTTATTTAGATAGGCATCATTTTGCTTTAGAGCTAACAATCGCTGATGAATTTGTTGTTTTACTTCATTAAACTCCTTAATTCCAGCTTCCTTTCTATCAACTAACTTAATCAAATGATATCCAAATTGAGTTTTAACTGGATTGCTTATTTCATCTTTCTTCATACCAAAAGCGGCCTGTTCAAACTCAGGAACCATTTGTCCCTTGGAGAAATACCCTAAATCGCCACCCCTGGCTTTTGAAGGACATTTTGAATATTTCTTGGCAGCCTCCTCAAAGGGGAAGTCTTCATTGATTTCATTTAATATATCATTTGCTTTTTGTTCATTATCCACTAGAATATGGGAAGCTCTAACACTTTCAGGTGTTTTAAACTGCTCTTTATGTTCATTGTAATAATTAACTACCTCATCTTCTTCTACTTTTACATTGCTGAAAAGCTTTCCAATAGCATAATCCTTTAATATGTTTTCCTTTGCACGTTCTACCTCTTTTATATAGGCTTCCTCTTGGTCAAGACCATTTTCCAAAGCCTCTAAATAAAATAGTTCTTGAGCTATCAATTCATCTAATAATCTTTTCTTACCCTCTCCTGAATTTAGTTGCAGTGCTTGTTGTGGATCTAAGCTTCTTAATAAACGGTTTATATCATCTTGTGTAATTTCTCTACCTTTAACTGTTGCCAAAACTTTGTTTTCACTCATATTATTAACTCCTTTTTTATAGTATGCTGCAATATTAACAGAAAAATATTATTATGTCCAATTTGTTTTAATGAAAAAAGCAGCAGCAAGGATGATAAGATAATAGGATGTTATAAAGTTTTGATGGGGGGATAAAAACTTGATAAGAATTGGAGTCGTTGGACAGTTAGTAATTATCCCGTCTGAAATCCAAGAACTTTCAGAAGAAATTGGTAAGGAATTTGCCTTACGAGGAACTGTTTTAGTAACGGGTGGTACTAGCAGATCATTGAAAGTTCATCTGAAGTTTTTGTAATTGAATAGAGATTACTTTTCTTTGACCATTCTGGGATTTTCAGCCGTATTATCCAGTTTACAAACTTCCTTTTAATACTATGAGTGTAAGTTTAGTTTGTATCATGATGGTAGAAAAATGGTTTATGTTTTTTTGTTTAAAAGAAATAACCCATAGATTATTACTCCAATTAGTGCAATACCTAAAGTTAAAAATAGAAATTTAGGTCCTGTTATAAATTCTATTGCCGCTTGTCCCACATAAAGTATCATAATCCCTTCTAAAAAGAAGCGAAGTCCCCTACTAATGACGGAATATATAATTAAATGCTTAATAGGGAATCTTAGGACGCCTGAAGTAATGGTCATAAACTTATATGGAATTAAAGAAAAACCTGCAATCAATATGGCCAAGGAACCATATTTTAACATAATCTTTTCAAAAGTCTTTACTTTATCACTCTTAAAGAGCTTATTTAATAAGGGCCTACCTCCATAAAATCCTATTAGATAGCCAAATAAAGCCCCCAACATAGAAGCCAAAGTCGTTATAAGGCTGTACCATAAAATCTTTTCTGAATTAATTAATGCAAGAGGGATGAATATAGTTTCTGGTGGTATCGGTAAAACAGAAGCTTCTAAAAAACTTAATAAGATAAGGCCCGGTTCTCCGAAATCTTCAAGTAATGTTAATAATTCTTTTAAAATAGTAAATCCCCCTGTCTGTTTTCATGTATGTACGAAATGTAATTTTTATAATTTAAGTTTATAACAACAATAAAATAAATCATAGTCTGAAAAACTTGAAATTCTTTACTTTCGTAAACGGCTTCGGACCACCAACAGCATTGAGCGCCTCAACGAGGAAATCCGGCGCAGGGAACGAGTAATCCGGATATTCCCCAACCAGGCTTCGGCG
>JASKKH010000048.1 GCA_030154265.1 Clostridia bacterium | reverse complement strand
ACCCCCATGAACAAGTAGTACCAAAAACCTTCAATCTGCATATTCTCACGGCATATAAGCCCAAGATAGACAAGCATATATAATCCCACGCCAAACTGCACAACCTGTCTTGAATATTTGTATTTTTTTATCAGCAAGAAGATACCTAAAGACACAAGAAAGCCTATATACATGAAATTAAAGAGATAGAACACATTATCAAACCAAATCCACAAGCCAATTGATATGCAAATAAATATCATAAGTATGTATATAGGTATTTTAAATTTTCTCAACCTGTCCACCCCCACGATACATCTTTTCCATTTCCCCTTCTAACCTGTTCACTGCTAAAAAGCAAATTTATCTATCTACCCCTTCTAATAAATTGAATTGGAGAAATCACTTAACCCCATATCATCATTTGTAATTAATAAATCTTAAAAAAATTCCAGTATTTTATTGTTTGACATTTAACGATAAATAAAATGCTTTTAATTCATCCTTAATATCCTGTGATAAGTAATGCCATCTTATATTCCGAATGGCACCTTCTAAAGCATATAATCTGTTTATGCAAGCACTGCTATCAACAGTTCTAAGCCGCAGAAATGCTTCCCTGCTTCCTAATTCCATTAACTGTCCAGGTGTTTCCACTCCTGCTTTTTTTAATTGCTTTTCTAATTCTTTGCCTATATTTGGCATATCACTTAATTTAGTCATTTTGCTTATCTCCTTTACTGAAATGTTTTTTATGTACAACTTCCCTTTTTATATCTTACAAGCATAACCGTTCCTTTGGTCTCACCTTTGATTTGCATAATATGTGCGATTAATCAGAAAGCGTAATTACCGATATTTCTGGCCGATTGAATACTCTAATTCCAAAATCACCATTGCCCAATCCTCTATTTACAATTAATATTTTGCCATTAACTTGATACTTACCTGCATCATATTTAGGAAAAAACTTTCTTTCAGGAGAAAGCAGTCCTCCAATAAAAGGTATTCTTATCATACCCCCATGAATATGTCCGGATAGAGTCAAATCTGCTCCCCAATTGGAATAGGTATCAGCATATAGCGGATTATGGGTTAGTAAGATGTTATATGAATCAATATCCAAATTGCCTAAAATAGTTTGAATTTGTTTTGCTCCAAAAAACACATCCTTTGTATATTCATTGTTCAAATCTTTATAATATCTAAGAGCAAACCATAATCCATATAAATTTATACTCTCCGTGCCTCTTGTGATTGTAACTTTTTCATTATCAAGTACCCTGATTCCAATTTCATTAAGTTTATCTATTAATATTTTTCTTCTATCATCATTTAAGTTTTGTTCGTGGTTACCAACTATGTAATATGTATCATATCTTTTACTTATCTGTTCGGCTAAATTAATAAAAACTTCAAAATCGGTATCTTTTGTATTAACCATGTCACCTGTCATTACAACAATATCAGGGTTTTCACTATTAATTTTCTTTATAAGTTTATTATTGCGATTCCCAAAGTTCTTGCTGTGCAAATCTGATAATTGCAGTATTTTAAAATCTTTAAATGAAGTTGGAATTTTATTTGATTTTACTGTATATTGCGATACTTCCAAAAAATTATTATCAAAATATATATTTGCAGCAGCAATTATGACCAACAAAATCACAACAATTAGAATGTTTTTTCTCTTAACTTTCATTTTTTATCCGCCATTCTTTCAGTATATTTTGTCTTATTCTATTATTATACATTAAATTTATTAACACAACTTTATTATCACTTAAGTTTTTTAGGCTTATATGCCTACTTCCATATCCGCTTTAATTTTATAAACTCCTGTATATACCCCCAAAAAGATACTGGTGACATGATAATCTGATAAAATAGTACAAATATAATAAAACCTACTTTATTCTTTCTTATCTTTAAATCTAACTTTTTGAAAACATTTTTTTGGTATTCATATAAAATCCAGTAACTAATAAGCGTAAGCGGTACTACAAATAATGTCATAGGCCCAACGATGTAGTAATAGCCAAAAAATGCTCCAATAAGTCCTGGCAGCCAACACAGGGTGTATACAGTATCTAAATAAGGAAGCAGCAAATCTATAGTAGTGAGATATTTTACATATAATTGCGGCTGCTGCCACGGCTTCATAGCCTTTAAGGCTTCTATCATTCCTCTTGCCCACCTGGACCTCTGTTTGCAAAAATGAGACATGGAAGTAGGAACCTCAGTAAAAGCCACAGCATAAGGCTCAAAATAGATTTTCCAGTTGTTCAACATTATCCTCCATGAAAGTACAATATCTTCCCCTATAGCATCAGGCCAACCACCTACTTTTCTTATCCACTCAGTTTTATAGATACTATATGCTCCTTGAGCCACCAAAGTGCCTTGATATAAACCCTGCATCCTTTTTATAGAGGCTATTCCAAGAAAATAATCCCACTCCTGAATTCTTGCGAGAAGATTATCCCTGCTGTTTTTTACCAAAACAGCACCTGCTACAGCACAAACATCAGAAGGTGCTGATTCGATTCTTGCAACAAGATACCTTACTGCAGACTTGTGGAGTAAAGTATCAGCGTCTAAAGTAATCATTAAATCAGTACAAATATGCTGTAGGCCCTTATTTAGAGCATTAAACTTACCCGGTTTTTCTTCTTTTAATACTACTAAATCTAAATTTAGCCTCATAGCAGCATCCAACGCTTTTTCTGCCGTTCTATCCGTAGATGTATACACATAAAAAACTCATGTCAAAACCCAACACCCCTCAACCCCTTGTCCCATCTATCCTTAACCATATTTACCTATTTTCTTCCAGATAAAAAAGTCATGTCAAAAATCACCCACTTTCCTTGTTCTTTTCTCCTAATAATTTCCTATTTTTACTCTCATTTTAGATAAAAAAGTCGTGTCATAAATAGAGATAAGTATCAAGAGAAAAGGGAAAAGTTTTAATCAATATCTTTCATCAATATTCCTTTCAAACCATCTAAAATCAATACTTTTAGCCTTATACCTTACCCCTTAACCCTACTCACCCTAAAACAAAAATCATGGCTCCAATAAGTTTTTCCACCCTATTTTCACCATGATTCTTAACACAACTTTTTTATTTTTAACACTACTTTTTTATTTGTGACACGAGTTTTTTAGGGGTATACAACACAAACTTTATTTTAATTCGACAACTTACTCCACCGTTACACTCTTGGCTAAATTACGGGGCTTATCAACATCGCATCCACGGGCAACTGCTGTATAATAAGCCAGTAACTGCAATGGCACTACTGTAACAATTGGTGCCAACCAGTCAGGTACGGGTGGAAGGTAAAGTACTTCATCTGCTTCTTTGGCCACTGCTGTATTACCTTCTTGGGTTAAGGCTAATACCCATGCTCCACGGGCTTTAACTTCTTTGATATTGCTTAACATTTTCTCAAATAGTTCTGTCTGTGTAGCTAAGGCTATAACCGGTGTACCATCCTCAATAAGTGCTAATGTACCGTGTTTTAACTCCCCGGCAGCGTACGCCTCGGCATGGAGGTAAGAAATTTCCTTAAGCTTTAATGCGCCTTCTAAGGAAACAGGATAATCAAGACCTCGTCCAATAAAGAATGCATGTTCATGGGGAACAATATGTCCGGCCAGTCTACGCATTTCTGGTTCTAATCTTATTAATACCTCTTTTACATAATCGGGGAGAAGTTTTAACTTCTTACCCATCTCATTGGCCCAGGAGGCATTACCTCGTTTTTTACCTAGGTACATAGCTAAAAGATATTGAGTAAGGACCTGAGTTACATAAGCTTTAGTAGATGCTACTGCAATCTCTGGTCCTGCCCAAGTATATATTACATGATCCGATTCTCTGGCAACGGAACTCCCTACAACGTTTGTTATAGCTAATACAGTTGCCCCTGCTTTTTTAGCCTCTCTGAGACTGGCCAATGTATCAGCTGTTTCACCTGATTGACTAATAACCAGCCCTAAAGTATGGTTTTTATTTAGAATCGGCTCCCGATAACGGAACTCAGAAGCAACATCGTCCTCTACCGGTAAACGTAAGAATTTTTCTAAGATATATTTACCGACCATACCGGCATAATGGGCTGTACCACAAGCTATAATTGCTATCTTTTCTAAGTCATTTGCTTCTTCCTGAGTCAAATTCACACCTTCGAGATGTACTTGCCCATTATCTTTTAAACGTCCTTTTAAGGTGTCTCTTAAGGCCCGAGGCTGTTCATGGATTTCTTTAAGCATGAAGTGCTCGTATCCACCCTTTTCTGCAGCCTCTAAATCCCAATCAACGTGAAATACTTCCTTATTTTTAGGAGTACCATCAGCGTTATATATATTTACTCCCTGGGGGTTAATTGAAACAACTTCACCATTCTCTAAAACATAGGTAGTCCGTGTATAGGGTAATATAGCCGGGATATCTGAAGCGAGATAAGTATTATTCCCATCTAAACCAATAATAAGGGGGCTATCCTGACGTGCTGCTACCAATTCTTCCGGATGGTGAGCACTAGCAACAACCAATGCATATGAACCCCTGATAACAGGAAGCATTTTAAAAACTGCCTGAAGAAGATCACCTTCATAAAACTCTTCTACTAAATGAGCTAAAACCTCCGTATCTGTCTCAGAAACAAATCGATGTCCGTTATCTACTAGCTGTTGACGTAATTCCTGATAGTTTTCAATAATACCGTTATGGACAACAGCAAATTTCCCACTACAGTCCTGATGTGGATGGGAATTAACATCCGAGGGACGACCGTGAGTAGCCCACCGGGTATGACCTATACCTGCTCGGGCGCTAGTTAAATTATCCTTAAGACGACCCTTTAATGAATCAAGCTTGCCTACACTCTTTTCTATGATCAAGTTGCTATCTTGAATAACAGCAATTCCTGCAGAGTCATAGCCACGATATTCTAATTTCTCAAGGCCATTGATTAATATAGGAACTGCTGGCTTTTCCCCCATATAACCAACAATACCACACACTAGTTTTTCACTCTCCCTTTTGATTTTTAGGAGAGAGGCAAAGAATTACCCGGTACCTTTTGTCCCTGAAATTACTTTCAGGATTTGTAGTACCTTTAACGGTCGTAATCAAACCGAGGAGCATCCGCCGATAACTCGATAAACCCCTTCCTCGTCAACCGCTATTCCTAAGCGGTCCTGGCGCTTTAGATTTATTTTTACTTTACCTCTCAGAAGTATAGTTATCTAACTATATAACCACCTCCAAATTATTCTCCTTCAACAACTGCTTTTTTCAGAATCTCCATAAGCGAATTTAATTCTTCTTCATCCGGACCTTCTAGCATAAGACGAATAATAGGCTCTGTTCCTGAAGGCCTGACAAGAACCCTGCCTCTTCCTGCCAATTTTTCTTGGACTGTTTCTACTGCTTCTAAGAGTTTGGGGTTCTCCATTGCAGCATCCTTATTCCTAACAGTCACATTGACCAACAACTGAGGTAGGTGCGGCATAACTGATGCTAACTCCGATAGTGATTTGCCGGTATTAACCATAACCTGTAAAAGCTGTACGCCGGTAATTAATCCATCTCCAGTGGTATTATAGTCTAAAAGGATTATATGTCCTGACTGTTCACCACCCAAAACAGCCCCCCTCTTTAACATCTCTTCCAAGACATATCGATCACCAACTTTAGTTTGGCGAACCTTCAGTCCAGCTCCTTTTAAGGTCTTATGAAGGCCATAATTACTCATAACTGTTACTACAAGCTGGTCACCTGGAAGCTTCCCTTGCTTATGCCATTCAAGAGCCAAAATTGTCATAATTGCATCGCCATTTACAATTTGGCCTTTTTCGTCAACAGCAATTACTCGATCAGAATCACCATCAAACGCCAAACCCACATGTGCTTTTTTAGCCAGAACCTCAGCCTGTAATGTTTCGGGATTAGTTGAACCGCATTTTAAATTAATATTAGTCCCATCCGGTGTGTTATTCAAGAGGAAAACTTCGGCACCTAACCTTAGGAAAATTTCGCCTGCGACCTGGTAAGCAGCTCCATTAGCACAATCCAGTACTACCCGCATACCCGATAAGCTTTTGTTTACAGTACTACAAACATAGTTAACATAACGATCAGAAATTTCCTTCAATTCCTTTACTCTTCCCAGTCCAACACCCGTCGGGCGAGGTAAGTTATCTTCAGATTTATTTAATAACTCTTCAATCTCTTCCTCTAGTTGATCTGGTAATTTATGTCCACTATGACTAAAAAACTTAATACCGTTATCCTCAACTGGATTATGAGAAGCCGAAATCATAACACCAGCATCAGCTTCTAACTCTCTGGTTAACCAAGCAACGGCCGGTGTAGGCAGAACCCCAACTTTAATTACTTCCCCTCCAACTGAGCAAATACCCGCTATCAAAGCTGCCTCTAGCATGTCGCCAGAAATACGGGTATCTCTTCCCACTACCACACGAACCCCACTTTTCTGACGGGATAAAATAGCAGCACCACAACGACCTAACCTAAATGCCAGCTCTGGTTTTAAACCAGTATTTGCTACTCCACGTACTCCATCAGTTCCAAATAACTTAGCCATAATACCATCCTTTTTTAAATACATAGTGCATTATATGATTTTATAAAACTAATTGTTATTCCGGTACAATTTCAATAACAACCCGAGCCCTGGGAAAATTACTCATCTGCACTCCCATTGGTATTTCCAGGTTGGTATCTACTATAACATTTTTTTTGGCCCCATCAATATTTATAGGCCCTGAATTTATATAATCCAAATCAGCAAGCTTTTCATATGGAGCAAATACACTCACTACCTGTGGTTGAAGTGTAATCCTGTTAATTCTAAACCCTTTGGCGGGTTGTCCCACTAAATTAGGACGGACCGGTAAGACTTTACTGGGCATATCCTGAACTACTGGTATAAAAACTTCTACTGTATCTGGGTTGACAGTTAACCATTGATGAGCTTTGTCTTCTTCTCTGTTACTAAAAGTTATCGGAAGTTGAGCAATATAATTGCTGGTAGCCTGATCAATTTTTGCTTTAACATAAACTCTTTGAATTTTTTTTAATATATTAGCAGGACCAGAAACAAGAATTTGCGAAGGTTTAATCACAGGTTCCATAGCCTTATATCCCACAGCCGGATCTCCTATAACTGTCACTGTTACCGGTAATTGCTTCTGCTCAATCTTCTCAACTCTTATATTGACCTCAGAAGGATTTACATGGACTATATTGACATTAAGCCCATCTACAATCCTGGCACTTACAGGTATGGTATTGATACCGACTGTTGCATTCCGTAAATCAGCATAAGCATAGACGTCCCTTGCTAATAAATTATTAATATCCGCTTTGCGACCTTCAACCCTTACTTGGACTTCAGTTGGACGGTCAGCAATAACCAACCCTTCCCTTAAATTAACTGTTTCTAATGGTACCCGAACAATGGTTTGACCAGTTGGGTTTTGCTCACCTGTTACATACATCCAAAAAATAATGGCTAAAAAGATAGCCAACAAGCGATAACCCAAATTTTGGCGAAAATGCTCCAGCATTTTAAGACCTCCACGGCCAGAAAGAATTTACATGAGTTTGATCTTGAGGTATCAATAAACTTTGTAGCAGTTCTGTTAAATTCTTTTCGTCTAAAAAGCGGGTAAGTTTACCATCTTCAGCTACTGAAATTGCCCCTGTTTCTTCTGAAACTACTAAAACTACCGCATCTGATATTTCACTAATACCTAACGAGGCCCGGTGGCGAGTTCCTAACTGTTTACTTAAATAAGGGCTTTCTGAAAGAGGCAAAAAACAACCCGCTGCCACAACACGGTCCCCACGAATAATTGCTGCACCATCATGGAAAGGGGTTAAAGGAACAAAAATGTTTATTAGTAACTCGGCTGAAACAACCCCATCAATCTGAATACCTGTTTCAATGTAGTCATTAAGCCCTGTTTCTCTCTCAATTACCACTAATGCACCGGTACGATTTTTGGATAATACCTGAACAGCTCTTACAAGTTCATTTATTAGTTTTTCTGTATCCTCTGCTCCTAGAACAGTTAATGGACGTGCAAAAAACTTACCACGTCCTAATTGTTCTAAGGCTCTGCGTAATTCTGGTTGAAAGACTACAGGTAAAGCAACAACAATTATTAATCGTAATTGACTTAAAATCCAGTTAATCGTAGATAGGTGCAACCGTTCAGCAATAAGTGAGGCTACCACTAGCACTACGACACCTTTAATTAATTGTACCGCTCTGGTACCCTTAATAAGCATCATAAATTTATAAATGACAAAGGCAACTATACTGATATCTAATGCTACCAGTAAAATATCAATTATGTCTAATGATAAAAAATAGTGCCATAGTGCCGCCAAACCACTCACCCCACTATGCTTCCCGGTGGTTTTAGTATGTGAAGGTCAGGAGTCTTCATTCGACAGCTAAATATAAAAAACCTTCTTTTTTTAATATTGTCCCTTTTTTACTAGTTGCCCCATTCTAAGTCATAATATAAAATGTTTATAAAAAAGTATATAATTTAATTATATAATTAGTTTGCAAGCAGTTTTAACTATATCTAAGGGGGTTCTTAATGCGCAAAGCATATATATCCTTATTACTAGTCAGCCTTTTTTCTGGCCTTTTAGTAGCTTGGCAGTTACGTGCTCACCTGGCTATCGCCGCCAAAGACAACCAAGGTTCAAGCCTTATTGGGGTTATCAAATCGTTGGAGAAAGAAGATGCTTCATTAGAAGATAATATTTCCGAGTTACGTCAGAAAATTAATGATCTCCAATTAGAACGTTCTCAAGGAAAAAGCAGATTGATCCGTTTACAACAACAACTTGAAAGCCTTGAATTAAAGACCGGATTACTTCCGGTGTCTGGTCCGGGAATAACTATAACCATAGATGATAATTCTGCTGGTGCTGATATAGCCAAACAAAGCTCCCCAACAACATATAGACCGGAAGATTTTATAATCCATGATAAAAACGTTTTATATATGGTCAACGAGTTAAAAGCTGCCGGTGCTGAAGCTATTGCTGTAAACGATCAACGACTTGTTAATAATACAGACATTCGTTGCGTAGGAACGGTCATTCTAATAAATTCCACTAGATTAGCCCCTCCCTACGAAATTAAAGTCATTGGTAATCCTGATGCTTTAGAGGCTTCAATTCAGCACGCAGAAGAGTTTATCTATCTTAAAAGTCGTGGTTTCCCCATTAAAGTAACTAAAAGTGATAATTTAACACTTCCAGCTTATAACGGTGGTTTTTCTCTTAAGTATACTCATCCGATAGAAACAGGGGAGAACGAGTAATGTCTAAAAACAAGAATTGGTACATTCCTTTAACTATTGTTTTAATATTTCTGGGACTGCTATTATCCTTACAATTTCGTACCCAAAAGTTATTAGCTAATTCTTTAGAAACACAAAAGACAGAAGACTTGGTTGTTATGTGGAAAAACTTAGCATTGAAGCGCAGTAAGCTCCTGGACGAAATCACTAACCTTCAGAAACAGCTATCTACTCTCCAGGCTACTTCAAATCAAGGGAGTAATATGGAACAGACTTTAAGTGAAAATTTAGAACGATTACAAATGAGCTCTGGTATAGTACCTGTTGAAGGACCTGGAGTTACTGTTACAATCACCGGCGATGCCCCACTGCTTTACCTTGATTTGGTAGATCTTGTAAATGAGCTATGGGCTTCAGGAGCCGAAGCTATAGCCATTAATGAGCACCGTATAACAACTCTAACCCCAATTGCAGATAAAGAAAACGGTTCTAGTATTTATATTACCGTTAATAACGAAAAACTACTCTACCCCATCGTTATTAAAGCCATTGGTGATCCTCATACTTTGGAAAAGGGCCTGACATTTACTGGTGGTCTTATAGAAAATCTAAGTACATTATATAACATAAATCCCATTATAAAGAAAGAAGAAAATTTAAAATTACCTGCTGCAACTTTAAGTCCATGGAAGTATACCACAAAAGCAACCCAAGCAGCTGATAATGTGACCAAAAAAAACCAGGCTAACTAACTGCCTGGTTTTTCCTTATCCTTTAAAAGAGCATATTCCATACTGTCTAGTAGAGCTTCCCAACTTGCCTCTATTATATTTGTAGAAACCCCAACTGTGTTCCAGAAGTTAGTACCGTCCCGTGATTCTACTAGCACCCTGACTTTAGCACTAGTAGCCTCCTTTTCATCTAATACCCTTACCTTGTAGTCTGAAAGACGCATTCGATCTATGGCTGGGAAAACTTCCTCTAAAGCCTTACGCAGGGCATTATCCATTGCATTAACGGGACCATTTCCTTCTGCAGCCGTGTGGACTACTCTATCACCAACCCTAAGTTTGACAATAGCTTCCGATACTGAGTCCTGTCCAGGCCTTTTTTCTACAAGGGTCTTGACATACTCAACCTCAAACATTTGCCTATACTTCCCTGCGTTTTTACGTAAAAACAACTCAAGAGAAGCATCAGCTCCTTCAAACTGGTAGCCCTCACCCTCTAACTTTTTAATAGCTTCCATTACACTTAATTCTGCGTCCGGTGTTAATACTAAATCCATTTCTTCTAACTTACAACGCAGGTTACTGGCCCCAGCCTGTTCCGACATTAAAATTCGCCGTTCATTTCCTACTGCTTGGGGGCTAATATGCTCATATGTATCTGGAGCCTTTACAACAGCACTGACATGAACTCCACCTTTATGGGTAAAAGCACTGTGCCCAACAAAGGGTTGATTACCAGGAGGTACGACATTGGCAATTTCACTAATAGAACGGGAAACCTTCGTTAAACGCCTAATATGCCCTTTGGGTAAACATCTATAACCCAGTTTTACTTCAAGGTTCGGCAACACTGAACAAAGATTGGCATTACCACAACGCTCACCATAACCGTTTATTGTACCTTGAATTTGGGTACAACCTGCAGATACTGCCGATAGGGTATTTGCTACCGCCAGATCACAATCGTTATGGGCATGTATTCCAAGGGGTATATCTATTTCCTTTCGAACAGCAGTTACAGCTTCTGCTATTTTCTGCGGCATTGAGCCGCCATTAGTATCACATAAAACAACCCAACTAGCGCCCCCTGACACTGCAGCTTTTAAGGTAGCAATTGCATAATCCGGATTAGCTTTAAATCCATCAAAAAAGTGTTCGGCGTCATAGACTACCTCTAAACCTTGATCGACTAAAAATGCAATACTTTCACTAATCATTTGTTTGTTTTCGTTTAAAGTTGTCCCAAGGGCAGTAGTAACATGTAAGTCCCATGACTTTCCGAATATTGTTGCTACCTGGGCACCGGATTTTTTAATGGCTAAGAGGTTTTCATCATCCTGGACTTTCTCCATAGGTTTACGAGTACGACCAAAAGCCGTAATTCTGGCATTTTGCCAATTCATATCTCGAGCTCGTAAAAAAAACTCCATATCTTTGGGTATAGCCCAGGGCCATCCACCTTCTATATAGTCTACGCCTAACCGGTCAAGGCAAACAGCAATGTTTAATTTGTCTTTAACCGAAAGGCTGATACCCTCTCCCTGACTACCATCACGAAGAGTAGTATCATAGACCCAAATTTTTTTAGTCATTTTTTATCCCTCTAACAGCTCCTGTCGGACTTGTTCACCCATTTCTTCCGTATTTACCAATTTAGTACCTGATACATAGATATCAAGGGTACGGTAAC